>JAJFGQ010000001.1 GCA_021776075.1 Alphaproteobacteria bacterium
CGAAATTGAGCGCGAAGTCAAACATGATGTCATCGCCTTTTTAACCAATGTCACGGAGCATGCCGGGGAAGACGCCCGCTTCATGCATCAGGGCATGACCTCCTCCGACGTTCTGGACACAGCCTTTGCCGTTCAGTTGACACAAGCTTCTGACCTACTTCTCAAAGATATGGATGCCCTGCTTGGTGCGCTTAAAAAACGGGCGCAGGAACATAAAAACACGCTTTGTATCGGCCGCAGCCATGCCATTCATGCCGAGCCGACAACATTCGGCCTGAAACTCGCCGGACATTACGCTGCCTTTAAACGGGGGAGGAAACGGCTGGAACAGGCTCGTGCGGAGATTGCCACATGTGCGATTTCCGGGGCTGTCGGCACCTATGCCACAATCGACCCGGCTGTTGAGGCCTATGTTGCGGAAAAACTGGGCCTGACGCCGGAGACTGTTTCGACGCAGGTTATTCCCCGCGACCGGCACGCGATGTTCTTTGCCACACTCGGCGTAATTGCCTCCTCTATTGAAAACCTGTCCATAGAAGTCCGGCACCTGCAACGCACCGAAGTCCGCGAAGCCGAAGAATTCTTTAGCAAGGGGCAAAAGGGCTCCTCCGCCATGCCGCATAAACGTAACCCGATCCTGACAGAAAACTTGACTGGGCTGGCGCGTATCATCCGCGCTGCTGTCACGCCAGCGCTCGAAAATGTGGCCTTGTGGCATGAACGCGATATTTCTCATTCTTCCGTTGAACGCGTTATGGGACCGGACACCTGCGTGGCTCTTGATTTTGCCCTCGCCCGCCTGACCAATGTCGTTGATAACCTTGTTGTGTATCCCGATACCATGATGAGACATCTGAACCAGTTAAACGGGTTGGCCTTTTCCCAGCGCGTTCTTCTGGCCCTGACGCAAGCCGGACTCAGCCGTGAAATTTCTTACCGCATCGTACAACGTAGCGCGATGGAGGTCTGGGAAAGCGATGGCAAAAAGCAGTTCCTTAACCTGCTGAAGAAAGATGACGATGTCATGAACGCTCTGGGCACAGAGGAACTGGAAGGGATTTTTGACTTTGCCGCCTATACAAAATATCTAGATGATATTTTCAGGAGGGTATTTGAATAACCTCTATTGCAATTACAGAACAGCTATGGCACGACTCACAGGGAACAGATTCACAAAAGGATTAATCATGTTTAGAAAATTGTCTCATCTTATTTGGAGTTTTATTATCATGACAGCAGCAACAGCCGGAGACGCGCAAGCACAAGACCCGGAAAACACCATGTATATTGACCTGGACAAGGGACGCATTACAATTGAAATGCTACCTGATATTGCCCCGCAACATGTGGAGCGCATCAAGGAACTGGCCCGCGCCGGGTTTTATGACGGCGTTGTCTGGCACCGTGTCATCAACGACTTCATGGCCCAAACGGGTGACCCGACAGGCACAGGAACAGGCGGCTCTGACAAGCCTGACCTGCCCGCTGAATTCAGCAAGTATGCCTACAAACGGGGCACAATCGGCATGGCCCGTACAGCCGATCCGGACAGTGCCAACTCGCAATTCTTCATCTGTTTTACAGACACCGGATGTGACTTCCTGACCGGCCAATATACGGTGTGGGGACAGGTCACAGCAGGTATGGAGCATGTTGACGCGATAGAAAAAGGTGAGCCACCGGCAAACCCGGATAAAATCGTCAAAATGCAGATTGCGGCAGACCTGCAAGAAGCGGCGGAGTAATCGCTCTGTCTACATCCGATAAAAACGAATGGTGGCGCGGGGCGGTCATATACCAGATCTACCCGCGCAGCTATAAAGACACCAACGGGGACGGCATTGGCGACCTGAAAGGCATCACCGAAAAGCTTGAACATGTTGCCTCTTTGGGCGTAGACGCCGTCTGGCTTTCCCCCTTCTTTCCCTCGCCTATGAAAGACTTTGGCTATGACGTTTCCGACTACAGAAATGTTGATCCTCTGTTTGGAACGCTGGATGATTTCAAAGCCCTGCTGGATAAAGCACACAGCCTGAACCTGAAAATCGTCATTGATTTTGTCCTGACCCATAGCTCCGATCAGCATGACTGGTTTCAGGAGTCCCGGCAGAATAAAGACAACGAAAAATCTGACTGGTATATTTGGGCCGATCCCAAACCGGACGGGTCACCACCCAATAACTGGCAAGCTCACTTTGGCGGATCGTCATGGAGCTTTGATATAAGGCGCGGCCAATATTACTTCCACAATTTTCTGCCGGAACAACCGGACATTAACCTGCGCAACCCCGATGCCCGGCAAGCCATCCTTGATGCGGCCCGGTTTTGGCTGGACATGGGCGTGGACGGTTTCCGTCTTGATGCCGCCCGGCACTATTTCTGTGACCCGGACCTGACAGATAACCCGCCGAATCCAAACCCCTCTTCCGTATGGTTTGACCATCCGACACCCTTTACCATGCAGATTCATGAAAATGATATTCACCTCCCGGACACGCTGGATTTTATAGAAGAGCTGCGATCCTTGCTGGATAGCTACGACGACCGGATGGGTGTAGCCGAAATCGGCGGCGAAAACGCCCTTGCCATGGCCGGACAATATACAGACGGCCCGCAACGCATGCATACGGCCTACACGTTCGACCTGACCAGCGGCGATAAACTATCGGCCTCCTACATCCGTGAAAAGCTTGAAGACTTCTTTCAAAATACAAAAGAAGGCTGGCCGTCCTGGGCCTTTTCTACACATGATGTTGTGCGGGCCGCGAGCCGTTGGCACCCGGATAAGGCGGATAAGGGCTGGACTCATGATCCGCGACTTTCAAAAATGATGATCGCAACGCTTTGCTCCCTGCAAGGCACAGCCTTTATCTATCAGGGCGAAGAACTGGGCCTGCCCGAAGCCGCCATTCCTCCTGAAAAAATTCAGGATCCGCTTGGCCTGTATCTCTATCCTCTGTGGCAAGGCCGCGACGGCAGCCGCACGCCAATACCGTGGCGCCATGAAAAACCCTATGCGGGGTTCACAACAAGTGAGCCATGGCTTCCCATCCCGGAAGCTCATGTGGAACTATGCGTTGCCAATCAGGACGAAGCGCCGGACTCTGTTTTAAATTTCACACGCGCTTTTCTGACATGGCGTAAAAATCATCCGGCCTTGATAACTGGCCTCATTCAATTCATGGACTTTGATGACGATTCTATACTGGGATTTACACGAACGACAGATCAGGAAACACTGCTCTGCCTCTTTAATTTCTCCGATAGCGAAAAACAGGTTCCGCTTTCTTTTCCTGTTCAGCCCATAGAAACGAGCAATACCGGTTCTTTGCAAGGCTCGTTAGGCAGCACAGAGAACAGCGTCATGCTTCCGCCCTTCGGCTTGTTTTATTCCTCTGCCGAATCCGGATCGTCATGCGCCTCTTCATCCGAAGTTTCTTCCGTCTCTGCCGTCTCGTCTTCAGGCTGAGGCTCTTCTTCCTTTTTTGGCTTTTTTGGCTTTTTCTTCTTTGTTGCCTTTTTTTCCGCCTCACTCAAAAACAACTTTTCAGCCTTCTTGATTATGTTGTTCATTATTTTTTCCAGATGAGCGACATCCCGCATAGGATCTGACGTTTCAATCCGCAAGACACAATCCTCCTCATCAAAAAAGAACAAAACGGCAGAATTACTCATCGAAAAAAACGTCTTCAGAATTTTAAGACGCTCATCCGTTAAATAATCTTTGATAACGGCTTTCTCTCTTGTCCTGATAATGAAGCTTTCATCCCATTCTTTAAAATCCGGCTTGTAATCTTCTTTCATGGTCAGGGAATTGATAAAAGGCTCCAGTTCCTGTGTACCGATCGCAGCCGCCGTCGGCATCCCCGCACCCATATTAACTTCAATGCCCGTGACGTAACGTTGTCCGCGCACATCGTTTGTTTGCTGTACATCCGTCGTAAGATTCACTTCATAGTCATTGATAAAGCCTCTTACCAATGGCGGCGCCATAAAAGAAGGCGACTCATAAGCCAATCCCATTTTATTGGCATAAGCAGCCCATGCTTTTTTTTGCTGCTGCAAAATCTGCACAGACCAGAAAAAGACACCTAAAACAAAGACGGAAATAAGAACCCAGATAAAAATCCACATCAAAATATGCGCTCCCTCAGGATGAAAACAGAATCTGTATTGGCATTATACACCTAGAATTTGTAAACTTAAGGAGAGAATATCGACCACACAGGATTCTTTATGCGTATTCTTCATATCATAGCCGGTGATAAAACACCTAAATCGGAATCCCGGTTTATGAATCTGCTTGAAACATTCAGTGCCGTAAATCTGGAGCAGATGGCTTTGCTCGCGCCCAACAAAGATTTAGAAGCGCGCCTCACTGCCCTTTCCCTCCCTTACAAAGTACAAAAATTTGCCGGTTTATTCGACTTGCGTTCACAAAAAGCTGTAAAGGACGCTGTGAAACAATTTAAACCTCATATTATTCATAGCCATTCATCTGCATCTGCTGCCTTTGTAGCAAAAACGGCAACAACAATTCCCCATATCACATTCCTGAGTAGCGATGACGATGAACAAAAAATGCTGGCACAGTGCGATTGCGCCATAAAAGTTTCCTTTCAACAGCCCACAAAAGACACGGCGCAGAAAATACGCCTGATCCCGCCCTTCATTGCTATAGATGACAATGAAGAAAGCGCGCCTCCCTCCCGGAAGGAACTCGGCGTACCGGAAAATGTTTTTCTTATAGGGACAAGTGGCACATTCACGCAAACCCACAAGCTAGACAAAATTTTTCTGGCCATACGGGAAATGACCGATATCCATTTCTGCGTTGCGGGCGCAGGCCCCGACCTTGGCCATTTTGAAGACAAGGCCGTAAATGTTGGTGTACAGGACCGGGTGCACTTTATCGCCCCTCCAGAGCATCAAACAAGTTTTTTGAAAGCACTTGATGCTTGCATTATTCCTACATACAGGCGGGAGCCGGAATATCTGACACTGGCCGCATGGGCAGCACGCATTCCCGTCGTCAGCGGAAACACAACGGCCCAAAGCCCTATCACTTCAGGGCAAAACGGCCTGCTGCTTGATGATGCCACACCCCTGAAATGGCGTTCTACATTGCAAGACCTGCAAGACAATCCGGAACAACGGGAAAAACTAGCCGCCGCCGGATATGAAACATATACGCAGCATCACACAGCAGAGGCGATCATAAGGAGCTACCTTCAGGCTTATGAATCAGTTTTACGGAGCAAGGAAGCGTAGCAAAGCTGAGAAATCTATCAAAACGCATATGATCGAACGATCTAAAGTTATGACAGCCAACTCTACACTAACGCTGATTTGTTACGGATGTAGTCCACGCTCATATAATCCTTGTCGGGCCACAGCCCTTCCATCAAGGCCATAAACCACGACCCCGCATATATATCCATGGCGGGTGTATCAAACAGGAAGAAAAACACAGAGAGTTCCTCCCATAAAAAAGCGTGTGAATGATTGTAAAAAGAAAACCATGCTTCATCCGGGTGCTTCTGGCGCAACCAGAAAGCCTTGATTGTGTCGTCCAGTGCCCGCTCTAGCGTCGGTGTTATAGTGATGGGCTGAAACCGCTCATCGTTCAATAATTCATCCCACCTTATCACTCTGTATGATGGTAGCCTTGAGAGCGCATCGCTGTTTCTTTCAAGCCATTGATCTCCCTCTGTCCTTGAGAGCTTCCAAGCACTCGCAGCATCGCAACCCAGATTAAACCTGTGATTATGGCGCTGTAATGTATCGGATACGATAATATCAACATGAGCAAATCTATGTGAAGCCCATTCACAGAGCGCAAATAATTTATCGCCTTCATAACGGGATTTGCCGACAGATATTTGAAACCGTGCTGTGTCATAATCACGCCATGAGGCTTTTTTTGTGATTTCAAGCTTATACGGCCCCGTTGCCGCCGGATAATTAAAACCTTTCATCGGCTGTGCTCCGCTCAGGACCAAAAGGAACAACACCGCGCCACAGCATTTCGAAAGTATTCTTAAAGCTGTCAGATATACCTTTATCTTTTACGACAAGCGCTTTCGTGTTGTCTTCCGCACATAAAACGACTTTATTCCCGTAGGTCAACAAGACGCGGTTGCGGAAATGCTCTTTAGGAACCCATTTATATTCCGAGACAGGGGCCATGAGGTAGGTATTTCCCTCCTTCACAAGCTGGCGTATTTTAATGCCGGCGTTCCTGATTTTGCGAATACGGTCATTGACCTCTTTGGGACTTTCCCTGTCATCAGAAAACATCAATAAAAGCTCTGCGTCTTTCTGGTCGATCAGGCTGTAATACACATCATCAAGTACATCCAGCCACCAGTCTTCACCGGATATGGTGTATATGGCCGTGTCCCTGACTTCTACGCCTTTGTCAGTAAAGAATACAGATTCCTGCTCAAATGCCTTGCGAATAAGGTCAATAGACTCTGTCTTTGGCGACCCCTTCCCCGCCTCGATAACCTGCACAGCCGCATTAGACAAACCGGAACGCTCTGCCAACTCCGTTTGTGACCAACCTGCCAAGGCTCTGGCGGCTGTAATTTGCCGTGGTTCTATCATCAATATCCCCTATACCTGACGTATTGTGGACACAATATAGTTAAAAAATTATTTATTGCAACAAATATTTTCTCTAATTAAATAAAGATTTTCTTGACAAGCGTTACCATAATATATTACAACGTATAAATGATATGGGAATGCAAATATATAAAGGGGAGCAAAAAATGATTATCCGGACGCCCCTTGCAACTGGTTTTGCTCACACACTGGCAAATGACAACACTCTTCCTTCCCCACACACACAGGAAGAAACGAAACAGACTTAATCCCCACACAGTTTGAAGTCTGAATACCCGGCCGGAGGCTCACCGCTTCCGGCCATTTTTTTATCCGGCCAAAACATATTTTAATAACAAAAATAACCGTCAGTTATTTTTCTGGCTGTTACGAGCAAGACACAGAATAAACACGGAGATTAATTTGAGCAGGCACCAGAGAAGGTGAATAATTGAACGTGTGTCCTGTAAATGGTGCGCCCGAAGGGAGTCGAACCCCTAACCTCCTGATTCGTAGTCAGACGCTCTATCCAATTGAGCTACGGGCGCTTTGCTATTCCGTTCATGAAATGCGGAGCAGACGTTACGCCAATCTCCCCGTAAATGCAAGTCTTCTAAATCAGCCGCACACCCTGCAACCATTCTGGAGTCTCGCCCGGCCTGAACTGGCCTTTTTTACACACCAGCAAAGCGTACATCTGCCTGAACAAATCAGGGTTATTCTCCTCCAGACTATGCCAGTTATCAAGATTAACAGCGGCAACATCATCGGGAAACATTTGTTGATATTGCGCTTTGGCCCCCGGCTCTTTCGAACCGAACTGCAATAAATCCAGATCCAGTTCATCCAGAACGGTCTTAATTTCAAGGCAGTTAAAGCGGTGTTCCTGCACATGAAAAAGCATATCCCGGCACTCTGACAATGAATAAAAATCCGTAAAAATAGTCAAAGCTTTCATGGGATCGTCATCCGGCAAAGCCGCCAGAACACCGCGAAAAGCGCGTATCCCTTCCGGTGTTGCTTCATAGCCTTCCTCTTTGATCCGCTCCTGACACGCGGCAATGTTACGCCGTGCTATTTTGCTATAGAGCTCAAGCCTCATCACGCCATCGGGCTTTAGAACATCTTTCAAAACCGCCAGACCGGCTTTGGGATCGTCCATGTGGTGCAAGACACCGCCGCAGGTGATAAAATCAAAATCCTTTCCCATCTGAGCGAGCTTCAGGATATCACCCTGTTTAAACGCTATATTGGAAACCGCTAGTTCCTGCGTTTTACGCAGAGCATAAGCCAGACTGGAACTGCTCAAATCGACCCCGACAATATCGGAACCGGGGAAAGCCTTGGCCGTAATCGCCGTATCGTGCCCCGTACCACACCCCGCGACCAGAACAGACAGACCTCTCGTTTTTGCTTCACGGTCATCGGAAATGCCGACAGGCGCTATGGCGGCCCAGCGCGGGTAAGGATTTTCTTCATATTGCTCCTGCACCGCCTTTGAAACCTCATCTTCTATGACGCCAAAAGACTCCAGCGTTTTTTTCAGAGCCTCTTCTTCAAACGGCTCATCAATCTGAACCCGGACAAGCTCAGCTATATCGGCGTCTCCTGAGTCTTGCGCATGCTCACGGGCAGCGGAAGCACCTTCCCACTGATAGAGAGGGAGATAACAACCCAACAAGACCATATCCGCCAAATTCAACTGTTTCATACCCTTCAGCATTTCGACTTTTTCCTGCTCCTCACCAGAAACATCGAAAACATATTCATTAAAAAAGCACTGCGTTGCCAAACCACATAAAAACGGTAAAAGGCTCTGTTTCTCATCAGGAGACGCCTCCAGCAAAACAGAGCGGCGTAACCGCACGAACAAACGCTCAAAAGGAAGATGCGGTATAATGGTCCGCTTCAAGCCGTTGGTTAAAAAGTCATCATTCAAGGCCTCGGCCATAGCACCGACAGAGAATGCCTGCTCAAAATCATGAACAGTCTCGCAGGTCAGCAAAGCAGACAACGTTTTCATGGACGGGTCATGCAGCAGCATCGATAGCCATGCCCGTGCCATCGTTTTATGCTGTAATCCCGTATCCATGAGGCAAACAGCCATGGCCTCTTTTGCTGCAAAATCATAGGCGTTGTATTCTACCCAGTATAAACATTGCAAAAAAAGCGTCTTGTAATGCTGGTTATCGGGTTCAACAAGCACCGCATTCGCCAGAAGCTTCTGGGCCTGCGCCAAATCACCCGTCTGCATAAAGGACTCCCCCAACGCGGCATGAACTTCGTGATTAAGAGGCTCCAGAGCTGACAATCTCGTCAGGCAGGGAATCGCATCTGCAACACGCCCCATCAAGCGCAAGGCATTTCCCAAAACACAAAGAGCTTGACTATTATCAGGTTCCATTTGCAAAACCTGCTGCGCAAAACTTTCAGCTTCAGAAAAACGACCTTCAGCAAAGCAAACTTCGGCACTTTGCAACGCTGACTCATGGTTTTCAACTAAATGCGGTAGCGTCATTTCATAATCTCCAACGAAAAACTGCAAAAGAAAAAGGATACCTCAACAAATAGAAAAGCCCGAATGAAGAATAAAAAAAATTAGAATCCCCCTGTGTATCTTTCTCATGGTTTTAGCTCTTGCCACTTGACAGCCTCCCCCTATAAAGTAATTGTAGCGTTGTCTGCTGTAGTGCTGACTGTGTTTGATAGAATCAAGATTGTGATGAAAAAAATAGCTGCAAAACGCGTACATACATCTGCCACCGCCCTACTCCTTATGGGCGCCGTTTTTACAGGAATCTTAGCGATGCCTTCCCCGGCTCTTGCCCGACCGACAGGTAAGCCGCCGGCTTTAGTCATCACAAATGATCCTTTGCCGCCGGGCCTGCAAAGCAAGATATACAGCAAGCCATCCCGTGCGCCGGAGATTGATCCCCGGCAAGTCATGGGAGACTCCTATTTTGAAGGCGAGACGGAAACTGTTGCCAGCCGTAAAATTGACGAATTACGCGGTGAATTATTTTCTCTTCAGGGAAAGGTCGCTGAACTTTCTGAAAATCTGGCCCGGTTTGAAAGTAACGGGCAAAATCAAGCTGCCACTTATTATGCCAGTGTTGCCTCGATCAGCACACAACTTCAATCAGGAACAACGCCGGGCAACCCGCGCCTTGTCAAAAAACTGACAACCGCGCGCGATAATCTGGAGATACTTTCCGGTAACATTGCCGCCCTCAATGATCTTGCCATGGAGATTTCCGAGGCGGCCTCCATGTCCTCTTTTCTTCTTGAGTCGGCACGGGCAACATATGGCCTGTCAGGTGCCATAGAAGAAGATCATGTGCGCCTTGCCCAACTGGAAGACGCTGTAAACAACACCATTGTTATCATTGACCGCCTTTTAAATAACATTAACGATGATATCACACGCACCGTTGCCTATCTTGGAACAGAACGGGAGAATCTTCGTACGTTATCTTTAGCTATCACGACCGGCGACCTCTTTGGCAAAAGCCTTTCCAACAGGCCTTTTTCAAGAGCGCAAAAAGCAAGCTTTAGCCCTGATGCTCAGAACGGGTTCCCTGACGCTAGACCGTCTGCGGCGACGAATAGCAGCTTGCCGGGCGGGCCGCGGCCTCTGGTTAAGATTCGGTTTGATCGCCCCGATGTCGCCTATGAACAGCCTGTCTACATGGCTGTGAATGAAGCGCTGGCCCGTTATCCCAATGCCCATTTTGAATTAGTGGCCGTTCACCCCAGTGTGGGGAATGCTGCTGAAATCGCGATTGAAAGCACACGCTCCCGGCGCAACGCAGAACGAGTGCTACGGAGCCTGACACAAATGGGACTGGATATGGATCAAGTTGATTTGTCCTATAGCCCCAGTGCAGAAGCCGTAACGAATGAAGTCCATCTCTTTATCCGATAGACTCCCGGTTAGAATCGTTCCGCAATTATTTTAAATTGAAAAATGCACTGCGATGCAAAAGCATTAGCGACTGCGGGGGATGTTATTAAATAGCCTTGCCGGCATTTCAACACCTTCAAATACAGTGCCCTCATTCACTTCCCCACGAAATTGACGAATAGCCTTCTTTGGCTTCTCCTTTTTTTCACGGGGTGTTGTTTTGGCGGCGTCTCTTTCTGCCACCAGAGCTTTTGCCAGTTCGATATCTTTGTTGATGGCCTCAAGACGGTCCTGCGCTACAGCAAAAGAACCGGACAGGGAAAGACAGAGCAAAAAGAGGGTAACCTTTATCAAGTTCTTCATAACAAAAGACCTCAGCACACAAAAAGATTAACAAGACAGCCTAATTCTACTCTCTTATGATAGCAAAAAACCACCCCGTATTTATAACTACCGGGCACGCGGGACCCAAAGATTTCCGCTGCCGCTGCCGCTCCCGGAGGGATCGGAAGGACGGTAAATACGCCGCACTTTCTTTTTTTCCTCCATAGAGGCTCCTTCACCTTCCTGTAAATTTACTGTTTTATCAGCAAGAGACGCAGAGGCAGGGGGGGCGGATTCCTCAGACACAGGGTCATCTTCAGGTACCCCCTTATAAGAAAAATTTGTGGCATAATTTTGCCTAGCCATGCATGTCGTGAGAGAATCAATCTTCTTTCTCGTCAGTATGTACTGTTTTTCGTCCGGTTCCTGTCCCGGCTGAATTGGAAACATATTTTGATAACAACGCGCCAAAGCCGCATCATACTGCATGTCCTGCTGTGTATATGTATCGCCCGCCGCGAAAGAAAAAGAGGGCATTAATACCAATGCCAGACATATAAACACTATCAAAACCCTGCCCACAGCCGCCCCCTTTGTTCTTATAACATTTGAGTTTCTGCCTTCCATTATTATATCATAAAGAATAGGCTATCCGCCTCAAAGCTTGCAGAAAGCTCTGTTTATTGCTTATCTGTATCGGAGAAAACAGCGTAAGGCCCCGTAGCTCATCAGGATAGAGCATCAGTTTCCTAAACTGAGGGTAGCAGGTTCGAGTCCTGCCGGGGTCACCATTTAAAATGGGAATTTACTAAGGTTACCGCCCGTGAAGACAAAAAAACGGGGACTATTTTCTATTCTTTAAATAATGCTGACAAAGCGCCTGAAATGCTACATGCAAATCACCGCCCTGTTTTCCACCGTCACCGGATATCTGTTGTGCAATAACAATCATAACCGTTTTATACAAAACATCGACGATATCCGTAATGCCGGACATATTCTTCTCTGGCCCCACATGATCCAGAAAGTTCAACACAACCTCTGTCAATTTAGTGACACCCTGATAATTAAAGGTCGCGGCATTTGCTTTTAAATTCATAATGGGCACAGTAAAGGACTCCATTATTTCCTTCGAAGTGCCGACACCTTCTCGGGAGCGTTTAATGGCCTGCTTCAGCTCATCCATATAGGGCTGAGCCAAAGGCGCAAATTCAACTTTATTCTCACGAATAACTTTTTCCGCCGACCTGATTTTCTCTTCATCAATAACACCCGTCCCCACTTTTTGTTGCAAAGCTTTACTGGCCGGTATTCTTTTTACTTTTTTGGACGAATTATCTGACATAAGTACACTCAACTATATTTTTCAATGGCTAAAACAACGATTTTCTTCAACTCTTCTGCTGTCGGCCCGCCATGATCTTTTATTTTCTCATGGAAAACAACCCACATAACATCGATATGAGCCTGCACAATAGTGTGGTGGGCTTTATTGGCTATATCAATTTTTTCAGCAAATTCCCGTAACGACTCACCGAAATGCTGCATCAATTCATACCCGAAAGTTGAGGCAATATCCTTCACATGATTGGCATCGTGATAAAGTCCATCCAGAGACTCTTTGACAGCCTCTTCTTCGCTGCCCTTGATCGCCGCATCCCATGACGTCTCCAAAGCAATCAATACACGCTCCACCTCATCCATATACAGGTCTTCGTGCCTTTGAACGACCCCCTGAGCCCTCTTGATCACAGAGGGGTCCAGATGACCCGGAACATCATCCAGATCCGCGCCAGCCTTTAGCTTCAGGCGGTTTATCCTATGATACACTTTTACTTCTTTTTCAGAGTCGCTCATGAAATTCCTTTATTTCTTCCGGTTGTATTTTACGCTGTTCCTCTCCATCATACTCTTCCTCCCGGCGGCGGCGATCCGGACCAAAAAAATCAGGCGCCTGTAAAAACGGCCGCGGGTTATTAATCACATGCAACAAACGCTTCGCCAGACTATTCGCTGAAACAGGCTTCACTAAAGCCTCATTCGCTCCGCAATCCCGCGCCACCTTGACAAGATCTTCACTGGCATAAGCGCTACATAAAATAACAGGCAAAAACTTGACCGTATCCTTCCTGTGTTCTCTGACCCAGGAAATCAAATCAGTGCCGCTGCTTGTTCCTGGCATAAGCCAGTCCGTAATCACCATATCTATCGCAGAACGCGGATCCATTTCCGTATTAAACAGAATTAGCATTTCCTTGGCTTCAGCCACGCTTATCGCCTGAAAAATATTCCCGACTCCAAACTCCCGCAACATAGACCCCATCAAGTCCGCCATAAAAGGATAGTCTTCTACAATCAAGAGCTTAAACCCCTGTAGGGTCAGAGCCTTACCACGTGTTACCTGTTTATCCGCCATATTCTCCTAAAACCACACTAAAACCCGCGACTGTATTTAAGCATAATGACATACACACCGTAATAAAAGAGTTAAAAAAACAGTTTTTTTTCAGCGCTTGCTTCCTCTACCTTGTTTTGCTTAGAATGGCAGCGCGTTAAGGCCTGTTCAACATATACTATGGGTTAGGATACCTCCCTGTCATGAAAATTCTTGTCCCCGTTAAACGTGTTATTGATGCCTATGTTACCGTACGCGTTAAAGCTGATGAAAGCGGCGTTGAAACATCCAATGTTAAAATGTCGATGAATCCCTTCTGTGAAATAGCCATAGAGGAAGCTGTGCGCCTGAAAGAAGCCGGAAATGCGGAAGAAATTATCGCCGTATCCGCCGGTTCAATGCAATGTCAGGAAACATTGCGCACAGCATTGGCCATGGGCGCGGACCGCGCCATCTTAATTCAAACAGAAGAAAGCGACCTGCAGCCTCTGGCCATCGCAAAGCTTCTTAAGGCTATTACCGATAAAGAAAACCCCGGACTCGTTCTCATGGGAAAACAAGCCATTGACGGTGACCATAACCAGACCGGACAGATGCTCGCCGCCCTACTCAACTGGGCGCAGGGTACATTTGCTTCTAAATTGGATCTGGAATCTGATTCTATTACGGTCACACGGGAAATTGATGGCGGTCTGGAAACGCTGAAACTAAAAATGCCCGCCGTCATTACCACAGACTTGCGCCTGAATGAACCGCGCTATGCGTCCCTGCCAAACATCATGAAAGCAAAGAAAAAACCGCTGGATGTAACAACGCCCGAAGAACTAGGTGTTGATATCACCCCGCGTTACAAAACAATCAAGGTTAGCGAACCCCCCAAACGTCAGGCCGGCACCATGGTCGAATCAGTTCAGGACCTGATCGAAAAACTGCACAACGAAGCAAAGGTGATATAACATGCCCGTTCTTGTCATTGCCGAACACGATAACAACACTTTGAAAGTCAGCACTCATCCTGTGATTTCAGCGGCCTCACAACTGGACGCTGACATACATGTACTGATTGCCGGTTCCAACGCGGCAGCCGCGGCTGAAGAAGCGGGGAAGGTTTCCGGTGTTGTGAAAGTTTTGCATGCCGATGATGCCATCTATGCACAGGGACTGGCAGAAAATCTGGGGGCCCTCATCGTTCAGATAGCGAAGGACTACACCCATATTCTGGCACCAGCCTCCTTCTTCGGAAAAAATATTATGCCCCGCGTGGCCGCCCTGCTAGACGTACAACAAATATCCGATATTACCGCCATTGAATCATCAGACACCTTTGTCCGTCCGATTTATGCGGGAAACGCCTTTGCCACGATCCAAAGCACCGATAGCCCCAAGGTCCTGACAGTGCGCCCCACCTCCTTCGATGCCGCTGCAGCTGAAGGCGGAAGCGCTTCCATAGACCAGATCGACAGCGCCGCTGAAACAGGACTTGCCAGCTTCGTAGGGCAGGAACTTACAAAAAGCGAACGCCCTGAACTGGCCATAGCCGATATTGTTATTTCCGGCGGACGCGGCTTCGGCAGCGCAGAAAACTTTAACAAACTGATGGAACCTCTGGCCGACAGGCTGGGTGCCGCTATCGGTGCGTCTCGCGCCGCGGTAGATGCCGGATACGTCCCGAACGACTATCAGGTTGGGCAGACCGGAAAAATCGTAGCGCCAAAGCTCTATATTGCCATTGGCATTTCCGGTGCTATCCAGCATCTGGCCGGCATGAAGGACTCCAAGGTCATTGTCGCCATTAACAAGGACGAAGAAGCGCCTATCTTCTCGATTGCGGATTACGGCCTTGTCGGCGATTTATTCGAGATTATACCGGAACTTGAGAAAGCCCTGGCGTCCTAAACCTAACCCCTGCACCATAGCACATAGCATTTTCCAGAAAATATTTTCCTTGCGTTCAGAATGTTGTGTTATGTATAGTGCGCAAGGAACAATAACCGGAGCGCCTTTATGAAATGGACAAAACTGAATAGCAGCGCCGCAAAAGAAGCCTACAGGGATTTTCTTGTCGTTTACGCACAAGCCCTCCATAAGCAGGACTATAAGCTGGAAGAATTACCCTTCCTTTTCCAGCAAGATATTTATGGCGATTTCCTGGAACCTGAGTTTCAGAATATCCATGGTCCCTACAGGGTGGGACCCGGCCGGATAAACCGGCTCTTCGGGTCCATGACAATTAGCAAAAAAAAGCTATGGAATAAAAATCCCAAAACCCTGTTCCTGTATGATGGCCTGTCTGTTGAGAAGGGTAATCTAGGATTCAAAACATACTTCAACATGATCACGGGCAAAACAAATCTTGTTATTTTTCCTCTTGATCAGACAGCAATTGACAAGATCGCTGCGGCTGACCTCGATGTCGCCGACCTGCAAAAAAAATATGATGCTGACATTCATGATCAGGAACAAATCCTAAAAATGACAAACACGCAGCCCCCTACCCCTATGGGACTAGAGGGGCATTACGTAGATTTTCTGGAAGGCTATATCCGCAGGATGGAAAAAAGAGACATTAACCTGAAAAAACGCCCCTTCGAAAAAGTAGAATCCCTTGAAAAGAGCGCCCGTATTATCCCTAAAGGCTTTGATCTCAATCTTGAACATCAGAGCTTATACCAAACAGGTTTGTGGTTTTTCATAGCCCTGCCGGGAAACCGGCTAAGAGGAAAGGGCAGCAGGCCTGTTTTCAACATGAATGATTTTACCTTTCACGGTACAAAAACAATCCCTGTATCAACGAGAATGCTTGCCGCCTTACACAAAAGAGGCCTTAACATTGAGCCCATCAAGGAAAGGCTCAATATCAGCCGTCATGAATTCGAGCAGGCGCTTGTAGAAATAGGACAGAATCAAAATACCCCGGCGCAAACCCCGGCACTAACAATGCAGCTGATCGAACAGGTCGAAGCCCTTAAAACCGTCGTAGAAAATCTGTAAAAACAGATGAAGGACAGTCAGAAACCGGACAATACACCCGTGCCGCATCAGATGTCATCATGGTTCGGGGGACCTCATCCCTAGAAACTTTACGATCGACCCGGAACATTTTCCTTGCACCTGAACGCGTGATTTATGTATAAGAGTGGTTTCTGGAAATAAAAACCGGGACGCGCTTATGAAATGGACAGCACTGAATAGCAGCGACGCCGAAAAGACCTATAGGGATTTCCTTGTTGTTTACGCAAAAAGAAAACTGGGAAAAGGCAAGGAACTCATAGATCTGCCGTTCAGCTTCCATAAAAACATAGAAGCCCGTAACCACAAATTTTTGTACACTGAGTACGACTATTATAACCCGAGCGCGCCCTACAAGGTTAGGCCCGCCCCGGAATACTGGCCCTTGAGAACAATGACGGTTAGCCACAATAAATTTTACAAAAAAAATGCCAAAACCGTATTTCTGTATGACGGTCTGTACCCTGCCAATAAACAAAGAACGATCAACTTCTTCAGCATGGAAAACGGGACAACAAGCCTTCTAAAAAAAGGCAGACAGCTTCCCATCGATCAAAGAGCTATTAAGATGATCGCTGCGGCAGGCATCGATGTCACCGCCCTGCAAAAAAAATATGATAATGATATCCACGATCAGAACCAAATCCAGAAAATTGAAGACATGTCTCCTCCGATTCCTATGGAACTGGAAGGGCATTACGTAGATTTTCTGGAGGGCTATATCCGCAAGGTAGAAAAAAGGGGCTTTAACCTGAAAAAACGTCCTTTCGAAAAAGTGGAATCCCTTAAGAATTTTTCATACGGCATGGATGACGCACGTATTATACAAAAAAACTTTGACCTCAACCTAAACCATCCGACCTTACAGGCTAGAAGTTTATGGTTTGTGGCTCTGCCGGGAAACAAGATAACGGGAAAGGAAAACAGGCCTGTTTTCAACATGAATGATTTTAGCTTCCACGGCACAGAAAACATCCCTGTATCAACAAGAATGCTGGCCTCCTTACACAAAAGAGGCCTTAACATTGAGCCCATCAAGGAAAGGCTCAATATCAGCCGTCATGAATTCGAGCAGGCGCTTGTAGAAACCGGTCAAAATCAAATCGTTCACGAACGAACAGACCAACTGATCGAACAGGTAGAAACACTTAAAACTATTGTCGAAACCCTGCAAAAACAAGTGAAGGACAAGGATCAAACTGAAAACAAAAAAGCACCGTCTACACCACCTTGGCACGGAGGACCGCGGCCCTAGAGGCTACCCCTAGAATCTTCGGTAATGGATGAATTCCTGCTCTGCCGCATCAATAATATGACCATTCATAGCACGGATCAGGTCATATTTCCCAACCCGGGCTTCCAAATCCAGAACAGTATCCAGAGCAAATAACCGGAAAGCATAAGCAACCTTTCCCTTTGGATCGCAAGGCCCTACATATTCAGACGTACCATGATCGCTGGCAGCCTGTTTCATTCCATCTGCCCATTCTGCCTGTTTGGGTAAATTAGCATCAAGCCCTGTGCTGTCACCGGCAATATTAAACAACACCCAGGTCAGAAAAGGCTTTTCATCCTGTTTTCTCTGCTCAAGAAACAAAACAAAGCTTTCTGTATTCTCCGGTAAGGCTTCCCACAATAGCGGCGGCGACGTGTTGTTCCGATAACATGTGTAATCCAGTGGCAAGCGGTCTTCAGCCGAAACCAGAACGGGCACAGAGAGTTGCAGGCTACCCGCCAGATTGTTCAGAAGAAGAACAGGGTTTCCCTCTTCATCCACAGACTCCACAGACTCCACAGACTCCACGGGCTCTACTGGCTCTACTGGCTCTACTGGCTCAACAGATTCTACAAACTCTGCAAACGGCGTTTCCGTTCCTTCTATAAAATCATCTATGGCAGGCTCCGGTGTAACAGGAACCTCCTGCTGCATCACAACGGATAAAATACCATCCCGCGCGACTCTCTTTTTGCTGACATAAACAGCGCCGCCAATAATGAGGAGAACCAGCACCCCCGTCAGCAACCATATCCCTTTACCCTCAGTTTTTTCTGCCTTCGACATAATCGTCTCTCCTGCGCAGTAAAATATTCAGAAAGCAGTATAACAATTCTACACTATGCTATCTGCTCTTTTTTCAAATGGCGTAAAAGCCCGTTGCTGCCCTGCTCCACCAAATCAAAAACCTCTTCAAAATCGGTCAGACTCCCATAATAAGGATCGGGCACATCCGAACAGCCGATCTGCGGCGTAAAATCCAGAAATAAAGACAAAGAAGCTCTAGAATCCTGGGGTGCCAGAGTATTCATAAAATCAAGATGGGAGTTATCCATCGCTAAAATCATGTCAAAATTCTGAAAATCTTCTTCTTGCAAGCGCCGGGCATGCAAATTATCCAGACACACACCATGTTGCCGTGCCACAGCAACAGCCCGCTCATCAGGAAAGGTCCCCGCGTGATAGCCCTGCGTCCCGGCAGAATCAATCCGAAAGCGCCCTTCATCTCCCTCCTGCCGGACAAGATGACGAAAGACGCCCTCTGCCGTGGGAGAGCGGCAAATATTCCCGGTACAGACAAAAAGAATGCCGTACTGCGCTTTATTCGTCATTTTTCCCCCTTCATACAGCAATCTGACTTGACCGTTACACAGGAATGCTTAGCATGCACAGGAAGGGGCTGTACAGGACCGGGTTAATGAGTTTTACGCCAAACATTGAGACGATAACAGTACGGCTTGCGCAGAATAGCGAGGAAGTCGAAGCCGCGCAGCATCTACGCTACAAGGTTTTTTATGAAGAACACAAAGCGATTCCGAGTGATGAAATGGCGCGTATCCGACGAGATTTTGATTCTTACGACGCCATTGCGGATCACCTGATCGTCATTGATGAATCAATTACCGACCCACAACACAGGATTGTCGGAACTTACCGCCTTCTACGGCGAGAAGAAGCCGACAAGCACGGACAATTTTACACCGGCAGTGAATATAACCTGACCCCTCTGCTGACAAGCGGCAATACATTGTTGGAACTCGGGCGCTCCTGCGTTCTGGCTGAATACCGCACACGACCGGTTATGCAAATTCTATGGCAATGGCTTGCCCATTATATGATGGATTACAACATTGACCTGATGTTTGGCTGCGCCAGCTTTAACAGCACAAACCTTGAAGACATTGCCATGCCTCTCGCCTATCTGTATCACTACCACCAAGCCCCATCAGATTTATGCCCCCGCGCTGTGGATGATCTATATATAGACATGAACACCTGCCCCAAAGAAAAAATCGACCCCAAAACCGTTTTCAAAATGCTTCCGCCCCTCATCAAAGGCTACATACGACTGGGGGCAAAAATTGGAAATGGAGCGGTTCTGGATCATCAGTTCAACACAACGGACGTCTGTATCGTTCTGCAAACACACCTTCTCTCAGATCGCTATCTCAAACATTATTCACGCAGAAAGGCGAATGATCCCGATGATAAGCAGGCACAAGCCGGAACGTCATCATGACCGCTAATATTAAAGCCGTTCTGCGGCTGTTTTTGTTTATCCTCCTGAATATCCTGATCACCATCACGCAGGGGCCTCTCCTGTGGTTTCACAAAGGACCAAAGGCTTACATTTTACCCCGCCTATGGCATGCCGCAGCCTGCCGTCTTTTTAGCATAAAAATCACCGTGGAAGGACAGCCTGAAACAGACAGGCAAACCATCTATCTTAGCAATCATCTTTCCTATATGGATATCCCGACTCTGGGTAACTGCATTCCTGCCGCGTCCTTCGTCGCCAAGGCCGATGTTGCGAAATGGCCCATATTCGGTTTTCTGAGCACCCTACAACAAACCGCCTTTATCAGTCGCTCGCGCCATGATGCTGCAAAAGAAAAAAACTCTCTGGATCACATGCTTGCCACAGGAAAAAGCCTGATTATTTTCCCGGAAGGTACATCATCGGACGGACGCACCGTTCTGCCTTTCAAATCCAGCCTGTTCAGCCTGGCCTTCACAGAAGGCAGCCGTGAACCTCTCACACTGCAAGCGATAACGATTACACTTCTGAAAATGGATGAAAAATCCCCTGACGATCAATCTGTACGCGATCTGTATGCCTGGCATGGTGACATGACACTAGCGCCCCATTTCTGGGACTTTGCCAAATCAAAAGGTGCGACCCTTCTGGTTCGTTTTCATCCACCGCGCCATGCCGCCGATTACACAGATAGAAAAGCACTGGCGCAAGATTGCTACGAAGATGTCAATAACGGCCTTGAAACAAAAGCGCAAGCCGCCTAAACTCACCCGCACAAATGACCCGGAGACATAATAAGGAGAAGAACATGAGCGACATATCGGCAGAAGAAACATCCAAAATTCAGGCCTATTTACAGGATAAATTCGGCAATCAGGGCTTTGCCCTTAAACGCCGTGCCCAAACCAATGATTCGGTTGAAGTTCTGTTGAACAACGAATTTATCGGCGTAATCTACAAAGATGACGAAGATAAAGAAACATCCTATGACTTCAACATGGCCATTTTGGCAATGGATTTACCCGCTTAACAAGAAATCTGCAGCGTAAATTTGCCAAACACCCCTGTTTTTTAGTAAAATTTTATATAGAGGTGTGTTTTCTTTATGTGAGCATGACAGTTACATCAAATTGGTTTAGAATATAACGTGATGTACCATGCGGGGGGTTAAATCTATGTTCCTTAAAAACAGGACTGATATCAGGAAGCTTTCTTTGGGGCTTATTGCTCTAACGATGCTTTTAACACCTGTTAGCATGGCTTACGCGCAGCCGGCACCACCGGAAACACCTTGCGACCCTGAATATATGGATGCTCTGGAGGCCCGTGCCTTTCTGGAAGCCCAGCGTGAAATTACACAAAACCAGAATTTAATCGTTAAACCGGACAGCGTTCTCGAATATAGCTGTTTTGAGGACATCCTACAGTCCGTTGCCGGCAATGTTCGTAATTTTAGCGAAACGACGAGATGGGGCCCCATACCGGATCAGGGGCCTGATTCGCTCGACACCGCTTTGCAGGGCACTGTTGAAGACATCATCATTGGCTGGCTCAACAATAATTTTGACCACCCTTATCTGGGCGGACGTGCCACAATCAATTATTATGAAGAAGAGGGCGGCACACTTGCTGCACCGGCAATTCAATCATTTTTGAATGACAGTACGATTGACGGCACAACACTAGGCTGTGACGAAATGCGCCGGGTTTGGGATTCAGCGAAATGTACAAACTTTTTTGACAGACCGGACTCGGACGCTTTCTTTGATTTCGCTTGGTACGCAGCAAATGACCCCCGTGATCTACCCGACGGCTATGAAGAATGCACTACAGAAAACAGCCTTGGAGAAGACCTTTACGACATTTCTATTCCGGTCGCCTTCAACAATGAAGAAACACGTTATGTTCTGGATCCTGAAAATGATCCGCTTGATGACGGTGAGCCTTATCTGGCCGACCCCGTTGTTACCTATCTGGACCGGATTTTACCACGTGGCGTAGATCCTGCTGATGATTGCGCAAATCCCCCTATCTACACAGGTATCAAAGTCACGAGAAATGGGCATCCCTTCCAACCTTATGCAGATGCTGTGTGTTCCAACCCCTCTTGTGCTTACTTCCCTACAGGAACAGATAGCGGCTTTTGCAACTAAACATCGAAGGATAGCCTAAGACTCATTTTTTAAAAAGCGATCAACCTCTTTGTGAAGGGCTGTGTTCTCCGGCTGTAATGCCATGAATTTCATGATAATGGAGAGGTTTTTCTTCCGGTCGACAGGCACTTTACCCTGATCATCAGCAACATCCACATCAGCAACAGCCGTTTCCTCTATAATTTTGCGCGCATGAGCCAGCAATTCCGGGTCAATGGCCTCACGGGCCGCCCGCATATTCAAGATTGCTTCCTGTGTAATACGTTTACGGTGCGGATTAATATGATAGACACGGCGCAAGCTCAGTCTCCCGTCTTATGTTTTTCCCATAGTTTTGCTTTGCAAAAACGCCGCAAAGCCCTTATATCTAAACGATACAGGCGGAAAACTAATATAAGGTTAGTAAACGGATTACATGCTAAAGCTCTATTATTCACTCATGGGAAGCAGCGCCCCTGTCCTGCGCTCACTTTTGCGCCGCCGTTGCCGTAAAGGTAAGGAAGACCCTGCGCGCCTGAGTGAACGTATGGGACAACCGGGAATAAACCGCCCGGACGGGAATTTAGCCTGGATTCACGCTGCCAGCGTCGGCGAATCACAATCGGCTCTTATCCTGATTGAAACCCTGATACAGAAGAACAAGGATATTAATATTCTGGTCACGACGGGCACTCTGACATCAGCGGAACTCATGGCCGGGCGCCTGCCGCCACAAGCGATCCATCAGTATTACCCACTGGATCACCCGGCATGGGTTGAAAACTTTATCAATCACTGGCAACCGAATCTTGTGCTGTGGATGGAATCGGAAATCTGGCCGAATATGCTTAAAACAATACAGCAAAAAGCCATACCGGCGGCACTGATCAATGCCCGCTTATCTAAAAAATCCTTCAAACGCTGGAAAAGAACGGGGAATGGTATTCATGCCCTGCTCTCCGCTTTTGACCTTTGTCTGGCGCAAACCCCTGAAGATGCCGCCTTCTTTAAAACACTGGGAGGGGAAAACGTACTCGTCGGTGATAATCTCAAATACAGCGCTACGCCTTTGCCACACAATGAATCTGAACTAAAAAAGCTAAGGACTGCTATCGCAGAACGCCCGGTTTGGCTTTATGCCAGCACACATGATGGCGAGGAAGATATAGCCTGCCGCCTTCATAAACACCTTACTAAAAAAATCCCCGATCTCCTGACAATCATCGTGCCACGCCATCCGGCAAGACGGGAGAGCATTCGTAAAATATGCGAAAAATATGACCTTCAATTCCGTTTGCGCAGCACTCACCCCTCCCCCCCTCAACCTTCTGACCAGATTTATATTGCCGATACAATGGGAGAGCTCGGGCTATTTTATCGCTTGTGCCCGCTGGCTTGCATTGGCAGATCCTTCAGTCATGATGGCGGCGGCGGCCACAACCCTGTTGAAGCGGCACAGCTTGACTGTGCTGTTCTTCACGGTCCCCACATTCAAAATCTGGCCGCTATCTACGCAGAAATGGACAATGCCGGGGCGGCCCTGTCCCTGAAAAACGAACAGGATTTTCAAAACCGTCTGGAACGACTTCTGACAGACTCCGAAGGTCTGGAAGCCTTACAAAACAAAGCCACCCGCTTTACGCAGGAAAAAGAAAAAATTCTTGATAAAACCATGCAGGAACTGAACCCTCTTCTTGATAAAAGTGGCATTATCGCCAAACAAGTGAAAAAAGAATGCGCCTGAACACGCCTTCATTCTGGTACAAAACAGAAAAACCCCAGCATATCGCTAACATGCTCGCTCCTTTTTCCTGTTTTTATGCCGCCGGACACAAACTACATCAGGCACTGGCAACACCCTATTGCTCTCCTGTCCCTGTTTTATGTATCGGAAATCTGGTTACAGGAGGTAGCGGCAAAACACCGACGGCCTTATCTGTGCTGGAACTCATCAAAGAAGAACGTCTGGCGACAGCACCCTGTTTCCTGACACGCGGCTATGGAGGCCGCCTGAAAGGCCCGCTTCTTGTGAATACGGAAGAACATGATGTCATCGCCATAGGGGATGAACCGTTCCTACTGGCAAAAGCGGCGCCAACCATTGTCTCCGCCGACAGAAAAGCCGGGGCCAAAATGGCAGAATCAAAGGCCATGGACTTCATTATCATGGATGACGGATTCCAAAATCCCGGCCTTCATAAAATGATCAGCCTGCTTGTCATCGACGCGGCAACAGGATTTGGCAATCACCGTCTTTTACCGTCCGGTCCGCTGCGTGAACCGTTGGAAGATGGCCTGAAAAAAGCCGATGCTTTTGTCCTGATTGGCGAAGGCAGTCAAAACATCACCGCCCTTTTACCGCCGGATAAACCTGTTTTTAAAGCACATATCAAGACTCCCCGGGAATGGATTCCTGATACAAAGTCCTCTTACATTGCCTTCACAGGTATTGGCCGACCGGGGAAATTCAAAACCACTCTGGAAGAAAGTAAAATAAAACTGGCCGGTTGGCATGCATTTCCCGACCACCATGTTTTCACCCCTCAGGACCTTGTGAAACTGGTGGGCGAAGCTCGTGAAAAAGGCGCGCGCCTGATAACAACGACCAAGGATGCTATACGCCTGCCGAAAGATTTCTCCCGCGATCATCCTCTTGATATAATGCCAGTACAACTGGAATGGGATAATCCGGGCCCGCTCAAAAAATTCCTTACAGCAACACTCAAGAAAAATAAAACATGAAAAATATACGCTACATATTTGAATCTCTGGCCCTGCATCTTTTGTTTTTCCTGTTCCGTATCCTGCCTCTGGACCGGGCCTCTGCCTTTGGCGGATGGATAGGACGGACAATAGGCCCTCGACTAGCCGCCTCACGAAAGGCACGGCACAACATAGAAAAAGCCCTCCCCGACAAAACAACCGACGAACAGACGCAAATTCTCATCGGCATGTGGGACAATCTCGGTCGTATCATCGCGGAATACCCCCATCTCGAACAAATCGGGAGAGAAAGAGTCTCTCTTGAGGGGGGAGATATACTAAAACAACTACGGGATGACGGCCTGCCCGCTATTTTATTTGGCGCCCATATGGCCAATTGGGAAGTAGCCGCCGCCGGTTTCATGATTCAATGCGACTTGCCTGTCGATCTTGTCTACCGCGCACCCAACAATCCGTGGGTTGAAAAACTGCTGCATAACGCCCGCAGCATGGGACATCAGCTCAAAACTTACCCGAAATCAAAAACAGGGACGCGGCAACTCGTACGGGCCATGAAAGACAAGCGCCATGTGGGAATCCTTATTGACCAGAAATATAACGAAGGCGTTCCCGCACTGTTTTTTAACCGGCCGGCGATGACTAGCCCGGCTTTTATACAGCTTTGTCAAAAATTCAAATGCCCGCTGGTTCCGACCTATGTTGAACGTCTTGGAAATCGCGCCCAATTCAAAATAAGAGTTCTGAGTCCTCTGGAACTATTTGATAAAAACCAAACACCTGTGCCTGTCGAAGACGCCATCAAAACAGCGCACACATATCTGGAAGAATGGATTACAAAAAACCCGGAACAATGGCTCTGGCTCCATCGCCGGTGGTCGTCACAAGCGGATGAAAAATACCAAGCGCAACAAACAAAAGCCGCTTAATCGTAGAAAGTCTCCCGGCCCGACATAACATCTTCTTCCGCCGTAGAAATAACCTGCGCCATCACGGCACCAAAAAGCTGTTTTCCAGCTTCCGTAAACATTGTTTCTCCCAATTGCTCCCTTAAAAAGGCAAGGACTACTTTAGGACCCGCAATTTTCAGGTCGCGTTCCTCCATAATATCAATTGTTTCCTTGATCGTCTGTTCGTAATTCAAACCTGCGGACGTCCCTACATCAGCCTCATGCAACATCATAGCAATCTGAACCAAAGCCGGGTTTTCATCATAACGGCGCAGCTTACCCATCATCATCAAGGAAATATCCTCTGTGTCATCTTCCCAGAAAAAATGCTTGTAGATTTTTTTCAGATACAGACAAGGGCTGTTTTCTCCCGCGAAAAACGTAATATCTGTGCAAAAAACGAGCGTTTCCACCTGCCCGGCTTCTTCCTCTGAAAACCCGGCAGCCAGAAAATAAGGACGGGCCAAATCAAAGGCATATTGCTCCATAGCACCCGGCGTATAAACGCCGTCACAAAGATTATCCCCGCCTTTATGGCCCAAATCATGGATACAGGCCGAAATCAGAAGGAGAATAATCTGCTCGGAATCTAAAAATCTTTCTGATTCGACAAAAAGAATATTGTGCGTCATAGCAAGACGAATGGCATGAAAAAGCACTTTACGATAATGTTCATTGCCGTGATATTGCAAATTGTTCGGCACCTCAGCCAAAATAGCAGAAAGAAACAGCGCTTTCACAGCAGGAAGGTTCTTATCCAGTTTAAAAGCTTCAATGGCAGATGCCAGCATAGCCGTTAAAGTAGGGCCACCGCCTTCCTCTTCCCAACGGGAAAAAACTGCGGCGGCTCTCTCCCCGTAAGCCGTAATATCCTCACCGAACAATAAATCGGAGACATCATTCATACGAGCAGAGTCCCTTTCAAAACAGGATCGCAATTCAGCGCAGCATGTTTTTAATTTTTCTGAAGTAATGAACTCATCTTCCGACTCCACCGTTTCGATCATTATGGGCTCAAGATCATCAAACAGAGCTAAAAAATAGTTCTCAGGAATGGGTTTCAAAGCGGTCTCCAAAGACAAACGTCTTCTCCTTATTTCTTGGGGCGATTTCCCACGGACTTTATTATAACTGTTATGGGCAAACATGAGAAAGAGTTTCTTCACAATCTGTCATCTTTGCAGTAGAAACAGGTATTGCGTAAATATTTTAGGAGCAGGAAAGAAAAAATGAACACCACATGGTCCCCGAAAAGCTGGCGGACAAAGCCTGCCCGACAATTACCTGATTATAAAGATCAACAATCACTGGAAAGCGTAGAACAACAATTGTCTGTTTTACCACCACTGGTTTTTGCCGGGGAAGCCCGCAACCTAAAGGCCCAGCTAGCACGCGCAGCCAATGGTGAGGCTTTCCTCCTCCAAGGCGGGGACTGCGCCGAAAGCTTTGCGGAGTTCGGGGCCAATAAAATCCGGGACAGCTTCCGCCTTATGCTGCAAATGTCGGTTGTCATGACATTTGCCGGTGCGCTCCCCATTGTGAAACTAGGACGCGTTGCCGGACAGTTTGCAAAACCACGCAGTAGCGATAAGGAAACACGAGGCGATATTATCCTGCCAAGCTACCGGGGCGACAGCATCAATAACCTCGAATTCACACAGGAAGCGCGGGAGCCTGATCCTGAACGTATGCTCAAAGCCTATCACCAGTCTGCGGCAACGCTAAACCTGCTCCGTGCTTTTGCCCACGGCGGCTATGCCGATCTCCACCGTGTCCATAAATGGAATCTGGGTTTTGTCAAAGACAGCCCCTTGGGTGAACGCTACGAGGATTTAGCCGCACGCATTGAACAGGCCCTTTCTTTTATGACAGCCTGCGGCATAACAGGCGACACGGTGCCGTTCATTCGTGAAACATCTTTTTAC
The DNA here is from genome assembly GCA_021776075.1 of Alphaproteobacteria bacterium. Lineage (GTDB taxonomy): Bacteria > Pseudomonadota > Alphaproteobacteria > Micavibrionales > Micavibrionaceae > JAJFGQ01. The sequence goes on from JAJFGQ010000001.1 coordinate 27,503, forward strand.
ACCTCGCATGAAGCTTTACTTTTGCCTTATGAACAAGCCCTAACCCGCATCGATAGTACGACAAACGAGTGGTATGATTGCTCTGCTCACTTTCTATGGATTGGCGCCCGTACAAACCAAACTGACAGTGCACAAATCGAATTCGCGCGCGGTATTCACAACCCGATTGGCCTGAAATGCGGACCGGACCTTGATAAAGATTCGCTTCTCCGTCTCATTGACACCCTCAACCCCAAAAACGAAGCGGGTCGCCTGACCTTGATTTCCCGCATGGGACATGAACATGTCGAAGACAAGCTCTCCCCCCTTATCCAGGCTGTCGAAGAAGAAGGACGGCAGGTTGTCTGGTCATGCGACCCTATGCACGGCAACACCATTACCTCAAATAACGGTATCAAAACCCGGAAATTTGACAATGTTTTGGACGAGGTTAAAGGGTTCTTCCGTACTCATCGTGCCGAAGGTACACATCCCGGCGGCATTCATCTGGAACTAACCGGTCAAAATGTAACGGAATGCACAGGCGGTGCCGAAAAAATCGTTGATGAAGACTTAGCCAGCCGTTACCACACACACTGCGACCCACGCCTGAATGCCAACCAGTCATTAGAACTTGCATTTTTAGTCGCAGATGAGTTAAAACATTTACGTAATAATAAATCGGAAAAAGACTACATTAAAGCTGCAGCCGAATAAAGGAATAAAATCATGGATGTATCTAACGAATTTGAGAAAAAAGTTAAAGCCGGAACGGACAAATATTTTACCAAGAGCCGTGCAATCGTTGAGAAATTCGGTGACCAGACTGTTACCTATGCCGTTTTTATGCGCCGCGATATTATCAGCGCCCCGCGTCTGGCACTTGAATTTCTGGAAGAGGCTCAGAAAAACCGTAATTTCAAAGCTGACATTGACATACGCTATCCTGAAGGCACGCACGTACCGGCAAAAGAAGCCATCATGTATATCAC
>JAJFGQ010000002.1 GCA_021776075.1 Alphaproteobacteria bacterium
GGGCATGACAATGTCTTATTCTTAATGAAAACAACTGTAAATTTTATATCGGTTTAGGTGCAAGATGATATGTGCGCTTTGATTCAGGGCCTTGTAGTCGTTTTTCTCCCCTGTCCGTGGTATCTTTTTGCTCTTGAAAACGGCACTTTACATCTTTCCAATAGCTTTCAGATTGTGAAAGGGGTTTATATTGGTCGAGTTCCTCCAGCCAGGAAAAAAAATGCTGATTTGTAGGGCGAATATAAACGCGTCTATCATCGCCTGCACCTTCATATAGACAAGAATTCTCAATTATAATTTTTTCGTTTTCATTTTTAGGACCAACAATAACAATATCTCCAATTGTTATGCCTGCACCTTCAAAGAAGTCACGAGAAATTTCATCAGGGGTATCAGAGAAATAAACGTAAACAAAATCAGGGCAATTATGCTCTGAATTATCTGTGGCACCTGCCAAAAATAATTTCGAAGGATCATATGGCATTTTTAACTCCATTTCTTTGAATATGACGTTACTATTAAATAGGTGTTTTTTGAGTGTCAAGGAAAAGAGATTCTTTTTCTGTTGTCATGATGTCTCTCTGTTCTCTATAGTTTTCAAAATGAATATGAACGCCGCTCTCAACGTTCCAAACTCTCTGATGCAGTCCCGGTGGGTCATTCCCCCTGCGGAGCAGGATGCCGTTGCGCGGATTGTGCAGCGTTATAATCTGCCGGAGATGGTGGCGCATCTTCTGAGCGTACGGAAAATTCCCCCGGAGGACGTTGAAAGCTTTCTTTATCCGACATTGAAAGACCATTTTCCTGATCCGTTCAGTTTGAAATCCATGCCGGAACTGGCGACCTATATGGCAGAAGCTATTACAACCGGGCGCAAAATAGGCGTGTTCGGTGATTTTGATGTGGACGGCGCGACATCGACGGCCATTCTCGTGCGATTTTTCCGGCATTTGGGTCTGGATGTGCCGTTTTATATTCCCGATCGTTTGAAGGAAGGCTACGGGCCGAATATAGAGGCTTTTAAGTCCCTGAAAGAGCAGGGCGTTGAGATTATCCTGATCTGTGATTGCGGCGTGACATCTTTTGATGTGATCGCGCAGGGGCGTGCGCTCGGGCTTGAGCTTGTGGTGCTGGATCATCACGAATCCGAAGACAGCCTGCCCGATGCGAATTATGTGATCGACCCGAAACGCAAGGATGATGACTCCGGCCTTGATATGCTGGCGGCTTGCGGTGTGGTGTTCCTCACCTGTGTTGCCATGAATGCAAAATTGCGGGAGGCCGGGTTTTACAAGGCGCAAAATATTACGGAGCCGCCGTTAAAAGACTGGCTGGATATTGTGGCGCTGGGAACGGTCTGCGATATGGTGCCGCTGACCGGTCCGAACCGCTTGTTCGTGCGTTTGGGGCTGGAGCACATGGATAAACGTGAAAACCCCGGTATTCAGGCCTTGTGCGATGTCGCGAAGGTCACTGGCCCGTTAAGCACGTATCATTTGGGCTTTGCTTTGGGACCGCGTATCAATGCGGGTTCACGCGTTCATCAGGCCGATCTGGGCGCGAAGCTCCTGTCTACGGATGATGCGGAGGAGGCAAAAAACATTGCCTGGACGCTCAATGATTGCAATGACAAGCGCAAAGACATTCAGGCCGAAATGCTCGATCAGGCGATTGCGATGGTCGGCTCACAAGGGCTGGATCAACGGCCTGTTATTATTGTCGGTGATGAAAGCTGGCATCCCGGCCTGTCGGGGTTGGTCGCCGGGCGTTTGAAAGAGAAGTACGGTAAGCCTGCGGTTGCCGTTACATACGCGCCGGGCCCGGATCAGGCGCTCGAAGGCCGCGGTTCGGGGCGCTCTGTGCCGGGTGTGAATATGGGTGCGGCTTTTATTGAGGCGCGCAATGCGGGCCTGCTTGTTAAGGGCGGCGGGCATGCCATGGCGGCGGGTTTTACGGTGCAGCCGGATCAGCTTGAGGCGTTCAGTGCCTTTCTGATTGCCCATGTTGAAAAGCAGTTAGCCGGGCAGGAGGCTGTTGCCGAGACGTTGATAGACGGTATTGTCAGTGTGCGCGGTGCGACTATACCCTTCGTGAAAATGCTTCAGGATCATGTCGGCCCTTTTGGGCAGGGACATCCCGAGCCTTTGTTTGTTTTGCCCGGTGTACGTTTGCAGCAGGTCGATATTGTCGGGGCTGATCATGTGCGCTGTACGATTACGGACTGGGAAGGCGGCCCGCGTTTGAAGGCCGTTGCCTTTCGCGCAAAGGATACGCCGCTCGGTGAAGCGCTTTTGAAACAGGGACAGAACCAGCCCTTTCACATTGCCGGATATTTTAAGCTCGATACGTGGAACGATCAGGAGCGCGTCGAAATGCATATTCAGGATGCCGCTTTTGCCATTGATCAGAACAAGTCAGAGAGAGCAAGCGCGTAGGATGAATTTGCCGTTATGAGGAGGAAGGCATTGGTCCAATTCCGGTCCGATTCCATTAGTTCGTTTGTATATTTTGTTGTGAAAAATACCTAAGTTATTGTTTTGACAGGGAATTCTATTAGTTTGTTTTTCTGACACGTCAAAGTCCCGCCCATAAAAAAAGGCGCACGAAATGCGCCACAGACCTACACTGTACCAAAAAACCCGGTCAATTGCAACTTTTACGATTGTTTATTATATATAGTAGTTTGCATTAAGAATTGCACATTTCATTTTGATCCGCCACCCCTACGCCGTCACCCCCGCGGCATGCGTAGCATGCTTAAACAGCGGGGGTCCATAATGTCAGCAGCTTTGCTGCTGTCTTTTTCTGGATCCC
>JAJFGQ010000011.1 GCA_021776075.1 Alphaproteobacteria bacterium
CATTCGTACGATGCGGTGGCCGTCCTCGAAATTCATGACGGTTTCAATATCACCGGCGGCTTCTTCGGCGTCAAAGTTTGAGTTCTGGTTGAATTTATTGCGCAAGGTTTCGGCCTGTAATTTCATGGCTTTGTCGGCTTCTGCGTAAGCTTGTTCGATTGTTGCGAGCTTCAACAGCTTGCGTGGGCGGCCTTTGGCGTCGGTGTTCTTGAGCCAGTCGGCGTCGTTGGCCATCGCGCCCTTGATCCAGTCGCTTATGTGGTGGATTTTATTTTCCGGGACGCTGTCAGAAACAAATTCATGGAACACTGTGCCGTTGTCCCATTTACTTACGAGCCATTGCGGGGCTTGGCGCGGAAGCCTTTCCAGCAGGCTCAAATTTTCTTCCCGTTGTAATAACGGTTTTTCGAGCGCGGTCATCAGATGCGCCCGCGTGCTTTCATCCAAGGCAAAATGGGAAAGAAAGTCCTGCACAGCTTCTTTGTTAATCACGTTAAATGTCAAAATTTAGAGCCTTTTTCTTTTGTTATTATTTGAATGGGTAACAGTATAACCCCCCTTGTCCTCGTCACCCCCGCGATCCTGTGATAACAGGATAAAAACGGCGGGGGTCCAGTGATGTCAGTAGCATAGCTACTGTCTTTTTCCGGATCCCGTTCGTTTAAGCGCGGCAAAGTCGCCGCGCCAACGGGATGACGAACCATGTGCTTTTATTCCCACGTTAAAAATACCTGCGATAAAATAACGCATTATGAAAATATTTACAAGGTTTTAATGAGACGAAGGGGCGGTGGCTGTTTTCTTTTCAAAAATCAGGTAGCTTTGCTGTCTTCCGGCTTTTGCGCCCTTTTCTTCGTAACGTGTTTTAATCCAGTTTTCCGGTGTGGTACGCCAGTCATCGGCTTGTTCGGCTGTCCATTCAAAAGCCGGATGGGCGCTTGCTTGCGTGACCATCCATTCAGCAAGATCATCGACGTCTGTTGCCATGATAAGTGCGCCACCGGGCTTTAACACGCGGGCAAATTTCGTCAGATTGTCCTGACTTATTATTCGTCGTTTATGGTGGCGCGCTTTGGGCCAGGGATCGGGGTTCAGGACATAGATGCCGTTGAGATAGTCAGAGGGTAAGGATTCCACGAGCAGGATGGCATCATCCATCCAGACACGTATGTTTTCGTGTGGTTCGTCCCTTATGTCCTTCAGAAAAGCCGCCATGCCGTTGATGAAAGGCTCTGCCCCGATAAAGGCTTCGTCCAGGTTTTGGCGCATTAGGGCAGAAAGATGCTCGCCATTGCCAAACCCGATTTCCATCCAGACTTTTTCAAAAGACTGCGGGAAGGGCGGTGACCCCGGTTGCAGTTTCGGCAAAAGCTCATCCAGTGCCTCTCGCCGCTGAGCGTTCAGCGGGCGACCTAGACGTCTTCCGTATAGTCGGCGTTTTGGATTAGCCAATAATCTTCTGCAGTTCGTCTACGAGGTCTGTTTTTTCCCATGAAAAACCGCCATCCGGGTCGGGGTTACGGCCAAAATGGCCATAAGCCGCCGTGCGGGCGAAAATGGGACGTTGCAGTTTCAGATGATCCCGAATACCGCGGGGGCTGAAATCCATTACTTTCTGGATAGCCGCGACAACAACATGTTCCGGCACTTTGTCCGTGTCATGCATATTGACGTAAACGGAGAGCGGTTTACTGATCCCGATCGCGTAGGCAAGCTGTACCGTGCATCGTTCCGCATATCCTGCGGCGACAATGTTTTTTGCGGCATAGCGTGCGGCATAGGCTGCCGAACGATCAACTTTTGAGGGGTCCTTGCCGGAAAAAGCACCGCCACCATGGGGGCAAGCGCCGCCATAGGTGTCCACGATGATTTTACGTCCGGTCAGGCCCGTATCACCAACGGGGCCACCAATAACAAAGCGACCTGTTGGGTTCACATAGAATTCTTCTTCCGGACACATCCAGCCTTCGGGAAGGACGTCTACGACGTGCGGACGAACCATTTCCCGGACATCTTCCTGAGAGAGGCTTTCATCATGCTGCGTAGAGACAACAATTGATTTGGCGCGGACAGGATTACCGTTACGATATTCCAGCGTGACTTGCGATTTTGAATCCGGCTCCAGTTTTGACAAAGCGCCTGAGTGGCGGGCTTCGGCAAGGGAGCGGAGAATATGGTGGGAGTAATGAATGGCCGCCGGCATTAAAACTTCTGTTTCCGTGCAGGCATAGCCGAACATAATGCCTTGATCGCCGGCGCCTTCATCTTTATTGGAAGAGCTGTCTACGCCCTGTGCGATGTCGACGGATTGCTTATGAACCCGTACATCGACCTTCAGATCTTTCCAGTGATAGCCTTCTTGTTCATAGCCGATTTCCTTGATCTTTTTACGGGCGATGTCTTCGATAACATCGTGTGTAATGGAATCAGGGCCGCGCGCTTCCCCGAAAATACCGATATAATCTTTGGTCGTGATGGTCTCAATCGCTGTGCGGCAATTGGAATCCAGCGTCATATAATGATCCAGAATGGCATCAGAGACCTGATCGGCCACTTTATCGGGATGTCCCTCCGAAACGGATTCACTGGTAAAAACAAAATCTTCCGTAGAGTTGGCGTGCGGTACGGTCGCAACATTTTCTGTCGGGGCCATGATATTATCTCCCTTGATTGATCATCGTGCTGTAAAATCCGGTCAAAGCCTAAACAGAAAGAGGTTCAGGATCAAGCGCTATGTAGAAGGGGGCGCTATGTTCTCAGCCATTGACTTTATCACTTTAAAGAGATCTTTGCGTTTTTGGGGGTCCGGAATGGAATAGTAAACCCGGATGAGGTCCAGAGTTTCCTTGGCGTGGAGAATATCCCCGTAGGCAAAGGATTCTTGATCATTGTCAGACAAACCATAAGTAACAGGCTTGTCCTGTGGTTCACCATATTGCTCAAAGAAATAGGCAACAGGCACATTCAGGATTTTCCCAAACTGATACAAACGGCTGGCACTGACCCTGTTGGCGCCGCGCTCATATTTTTGTATTTGCTGAAATGTCAGGTTTACGGCCATTGCCAGTTTTTCCTGACTGATCCCCATAAGAGAACGCCGCGCACGGATTCGTTGTCCCACGTGTACATCTACGGGGTTGGGGACACCCTTCTCAGTTATAGGTATGTGATTGCTTTTATCTTTCATCATAAGTCACCAAAAAATCTATTGTTCTGCCTCAGGTCTTACCTGTTTCAGGTACTACATGTGCATGTAAATATATATGTTTCAACTAACCCTAAGTATTAAAATGCGAATATTTCTTCAAGTTTTATTTTTTTGTCGTCTCTGGAGAAAAAGGGAACCCAGTGTAATTCCTGTTAAAAAGATAAAAAATATAAGATCAGAAAGCTGTGCGTAAAGTGTTTGAGAGAGAAGAGTTTTAGGCAAAGGAAGCCTTTTCCCTGATCTTTCGAACAGGGTTGTTTTATATGTTATGCGTCCCAAAGAGTCAAAAATACCGGAAATTCCTGTGTTGGCAGAACGCACTATAGGGATTCCTTCTTCTATAGCTCTGAATTTTGTCATGGCGAAATGTTGGTAGGGACCGGCACTGTCACCGTACCAGGCATCATTTGTCACATTGACAATCCATTCGGGGCGTACGGCATGCCGGTCGATGATATGACCGGGGAAAAGAATTTCATAGCAAATGAGGGGTGTATAAGGGCCAATGCTCTCTTTTTCAATTGTTTGAGGCCCGTTTCCTTGCGTAAAGCCGTTGAACTGGACAATGGGTTTTAACGGTAGCCATTTTTGCAGCGGAATATATTCGCCAAAGGGAACCAGATGCGATTTATCATAGCTATTGGAAATCGTCATATCCTGATCGAACGTCATGAGGCTGTTCGCGTATTCTGTTTCTCCGTCTGTTCCTGTTCTGCGTTGCAGTGCGCCCGTCATGAGATAAGCCGTGTTGTTATAGGATGATAACGTGCTTTGTATGGCTGCCATTGAGTCGCGGTGCGAAAGAGTGTGGTACGAAAGGGCTGTTTCGGGCCAGATAATAACGGTTGGCCCCGCTGTTTCTTCTGTTTTTTGCGAGAGCTGCAAAAGAGTCGACAGGTTACCCTCTCTTTTCCGGGGATCCCATTTGTCCTTTTGTTCTATATTCGGCTGAACCAGATGGACGGACAGATTATCACGATACGCAACGGGATTTTGAGAAAGCCGCCATGAGCCATAAAGATAGTTGGCGGACAATGTGGTTATGATGATGCAGAGGAAGAAGAGCTTTTTTCTTTTCGGGACGTTCCAGACCGCTAGAAAACCAAGACTGCCTCCCCAAAAAATGCTTAACAGGGTTAGGAAATATGAACCACCTATGGCGGTGATTTGTATCATGGGCAGTGTGTCTGTCCAGCTATAGCCATATAAATTCCACGGAAAACCTGTGAAAATATGGCCGCGCAGCCATTCAGAAAATGAAAGGGCGGCTGTAAAGGCCAAAAAACCGGCGATTGTTTTTAAAGAACTGTAGCGCAGGGCAGACAGGCAGGCCAATGCGGGAAAGAAAGCCAGTAGAGCCGGTAGCCCCACTATGGCGAAAGGCCAGACCCATAAAAAGGGATTGCCCTCGACCAATAAGGCATTGGCAATCCATGACAGGCCGAAAACAAAATAGCCAAACCCGAATAGCCAACTACAGGCAAAGACCGTGCGTTTTGTATTCAGGGAAGAAAGCAGAATATAGAAAAGGCTGAATCCGATAAAAAGGAAAGGCCACAAATTCCATGGCGGCAGGGCGAGCACCATAAGAGCGCCTGCGCCAAAGGAGAGTAAGGCCTTGACGAAAAAAGGCCATGAATGCATTATTTCTTATCCGTAGAGGACCGGGGAATATTCTTAATAAGGAGCTTGCTAACGCGCCGGGGGTCGGCATCGACGACTTCAAAGACCATACCGGACTCGTGCGTTAAAATTTCACCACGGGCAGGAACCCGCCCTGCGAGAGCAAAAATAAGACCGCCCAGCGTGTCGATATCTTCGCGTTCTTCTTCGTTTAACAGATTGCCGTATTGTTCTTCAAATTCTTCAATATCGTAACGTCCATCGGCCAGAATTGTGCCGTCTTCGTTTTCAGCCAATGACGGCTGATCGTCCTGATCATATTCATCTTCGATGTCGCCGATAATGTCTTCAATGACGTCACCAATTGTAACAAGGCCGTCGATACCGCCAAACTCATCGACAACCAGCGCCATGTGCTTGCGCATTTGTTTCATCATTAAAAGCAAGTCGTAAACATGCATTGAAGGAGAAACAATCGGGACTTCCCGTAGTAAATCTCCTATTTCGACGGCTTTGTTGTTGGCAAGACAGGCCAGAATATCTTTGATATGGATGGTGCCGACAATTTCATCAAGTTTTTCCCGAAAAACAGGAAGGCGGCTATGCTGTTTTTCAGACAGGAGCGATAACAGGTCTTTTTGAGATGTGCCAATGTCTATAGCGACAATATCGGCGCGCGGGATCATGACGTCGACAACGGTCAGGTCACGCAATTCCAGAATGTTGGCTATAAGAACGCGTTCATGTGCGGCGGCGGAGGTTAAATCGTCGCCATCATCTGCTTCTTCTATGTATTCTTCCAGAGCTTCACGAAGATTTGTGTCCGACCGCCCTTTAACCTTGCTGCGGAACCAGTTGATGAGGCCGGGCGTATGCCGTTTGTTTGCGGTCGCCTTTGTCTCCATAGTCCGCGAAGGAGGTTCGTCTTCTTTGAGGTCTGTTGTTCTAAACATCTTTTTTTCCATCATGTCATAAATCATACATCAGAATAAGGGTTTTTAATGCCCAATAGATTTAATATTTTGATTTCCAGTCCCTCCATTATGAGCGCCTCTTCTTCTTCCTCGTGATCATAGCCCAGCAAATGCAAAGTACCATGAATAAGGAGGTGGGTATAATGATCCCGTAGTGTTTTTGTTTGCTCCTGTGCTTCACTCTCAATGGTTTCAAAGCCCATCATGATGTCACCGAGGGAAAAGGGGGCGTCCGTATTCAGGTCAACGGCCCAGTCTTCAGCATCCATTGTGGCGAAGGAGAGGACGTTTGTAGGTGCGTCTTTTTTACGGTACTGCAAATTCAGTGTTTGAATCATTTCGTCATTGCCCAGAACAACGCTGATTTCAACATCTGTGCCGGCTAGTTTTTCCGGTTTGTCGGCATGGGTAAAAGCCTGTTGTGTCACTTCACAAGCCAGAGCCTCGGCATCAAAATCCAGACTTTTCCACATAAGATATGGTGTAAAAACATCAGTTGCCGGAAGAGTCATTGTTATGTTTTTTTCCTGTATTTGTCATAAGCCTGAACAACCGTTGCAACCAGTTTACTGCGTACGACGTCTTTGTGAGAGAAATACACAAAACTGATATTGTCCTCATCCTTCAGGATTTTAGAGGCTTCCAGAAGCCCGGATTCCTGATTGCCGGGGAGATCAATTTGGGTCGGGTCGCCTGTGACAACCATATGGGAGTTATGTCCTATCCGTGTTAGAAACATAAGCATCTGCATGGGGGTTGTATTCTGGGCCTCGTCAAGAATGATGAAGGCATTGTTCAGGGTGCGTCCGCGCATAAAGGCCAGAGGGGCAATTTCTATTTCCTCGGTTTCTATTTTTTTCTGTATTTTGTCTGCGGACAGGGTGTCATGCAGGGAGTCATACAAAGGGCGCATGTAGGGGTCCATTTTTTCCTTTAGCTCGCCGGGTAGAAACCCCAGATTTTCTCCGGCTTCAACGGCAGGGCGGCTTAAAATAATACGCTCTACTTTCCCCTCTTCCAGCATGGAGACAGCCGTGGCAACGGCCAGATATGTTTTTCCTGTGCCTGCGGGACCAAGGCCGAAGACAAGGTCATTGTCCTTCATCGCTTGTATATAGGCGGTTTGCATGGGAGAGCGGGGGTTGATTTTCTTTTTCTTTGTCGTGATCAGGATATCGGTTTCGGTAAAGTCTTCCAGCCCATTGCCATTGCCGTTGCCATTGTTTTTCCGGGTGTGGTCTTTTAGAAAGCGGAGCGCCGAATCGACCGTTTGCGGTTCTATATCCTGCCCCTGCTGTATTCTGGACCATAAGGCTTCCAAAACTTGCCGGGCCTGTAGTACATGAACTGAATCACCGCTAATGGTAACTTCATTGCCGCGAGTGCTGAGTTGGATATTGAGGACCTCTTCTATTTTTTGCAAATGGGCATTTTGCTCGCCGTAAAGAACGGGCAAAAGCTTGTTGTCTTCGAAAACGACGTGTTCCTGAATGGTATCTTTACTAATGTTTTGCCTCATTTTGTTTAGATAGTTTAATTATCTCAAATTTAGGCACTTTTCACAACTGTTTCAGTCGTTAGGATTTCACCACCGAGAGAATTGGGGAAAGATTCTGTGATTTTTACGTCCGTAATCTGGCCATATAAACGTTTATTGCCCTGTGCATGGAGTGATTGATTGTAGGGGGTGCGGCCATGGAGTTGTCCTGTTTCTTCATTGATACGGTCAAACAGAACGGGAAGCGTTAAGCCGCGCGTACGATCATTGAACTTTGATTGCTGTTCATTTACAAGGGCTTGCAGTCTTTGTAGGCGTTCATTTTTAACATGTTCAGGGACAAGGTTCTGCATATTGGCCGCCGGTGTGCCGGGGCGGGGGCTGAATGTAAAGGAATAGGCCGCCGCGTAATTAATATCCCGGACAAGCTGCATTGTGTCTTCAAAATCCTGATCCGTCTCACCGGGGAATCCAACGATAAAATCCGATGACAGGGCGATGTCAGGCTGTTCCTGTCTTAAATCAGCTATAATTTTACGGTAATGGTCCGCTGTATGTTTGCGGTTCATGGCTTTTAGAATGCTGTCCGCGCCGCTTTGTACGGGTAAATGCAGGGATGGCATTAACTTTCCCGTGTCTCCGTGGGCCTTGATGAGGTCTTCGCCCATATCGCGCGGATGGGATGTCGTGTAGCGCAGGCGTTGAATGCCGTCAATGTCAGCCAGGGCACGAAGCAGGTCTCCCAGGCTCCATATTTTGCCATCCGGCCCTTCGCCATGATAGGCGTTGACATTTTGGCCCAGCACTATGATTTCCTGTGCATTTTTTTTAACTAATTTATTAGCTTCATCTAGTATCCCATTGATTGAGCGTGAAAATTCGGAGCCTCTTGTGTAGGGCACGACGCAGAACGTACAGAATTTATCGCAGCCCTCCTGAATGGATAAAAAGGCAGTGCCGCCTTTGACTTCGCTGGCGTCCGGCAGATGGTCAAATTTGGAGTCCGGGGGGAAGTCTGTGTTGATAACGCGTTCACCGGTGGCGCGTATAATCATTTCCGGCAATTCATGATAGGTTTGCGGACCGAAAACCATATCGACGTAGGGCGCGCGTTCCATGATGAAATCGCCTTCAGCCTGTGCAACACAACCCGCTACGGCCAGTAGCATTTTACCGCCTTTTGCTTCCTTGCGGTCTTTATGTTCTTTCAGGCGTCCCAGTTCCGAGAAGACTTTATGCGTTGCTTTTTCCCGGATATGGCAGGTGTTCAGGATAATCATGTCGGACTCTTCCGGTGTGTCCGTTGTTTTGTAGCCGAGAGGCGTGAGAATATCGATCATGCGCTGACTGTCATAAACATTCATCTGGCAGCCCCAGGTCTTGATAAACAGCTTTTTATACGGTTGTTTTTCCATCATAACTTTCATGCACGTTGACGAGGCGTTAAAGCATATCTACTCTATGTAGATCAAGCTTTTAAACGGGGTATGGGTAACATGGCAAAGACGATATTGGCGTTAAGCAGTCTCTTTCCGCTGGGAATGGAGGGGTTGGAAAGCGATTTTGAGGTGCTCCGGCTTTGGCGGGAGAATGATCCGGAAGCCCGGATACGGGAAGCGCGCAGTGATATCGTCGCGATTATTGCCAGTGCAGGGCGGCATGTTAGCAGGGCCCTGATTGAAGCTTTGCCTAATCTGGAGATCATCAGTAATTTTTCAGTGGGAACCGATAATATAGACCTCGACGCGGCGCAGGAGCGCGGTGTTGTTGTGACCAATACACCGGATATCCTGACCTCGGATACGGCGGATGTGGCTATGGCGTTGCTGTTGTCTATTTCCCGCCGTGTGTGTGAAGCTGATATATATGTCCGTGTCGGACGCTGGCAAAACGGCGCGATGCCTTTGGGGGCGACATTAACAGGCAAAACTGCCGGCATCGTCGGTTTGGGTCGTATAGGGCAGGCGATTGCCCGCCGATGCGCGGCCTTTGACATGGATGTTGTGTATCACGGGCCGCAGGAAAAACCGGAGCAGCTTTACCCTTATTACAAATCTTTGCAGGAGATGGCGACAGCGTGCGATTTTCTCATTCTTTCCTGTGTTGGTGGTGACGCAACACGAAATCTTGTGGATTATTCTGTTCTGGAGGCTTTAGGCACAGAAGGCTTTTTAATCAATATAGCGCGCGGCTCCGTTGTCTTGCAGGATGATTTGTTGGCGGCTTTAAGCAACGGGATAATCGCCGGTGCGGGCCTTGATGTATACGAAAATGAGCCGCAGGTTCCCGAAGGCCTTTTTTCAATGGACAATGTTGTGCTATTGCCGCATATAGGCTCGGCTACGGTAGAGACACGAGCGAAAATGGGGCAGCTTGTCGTTGATAACATTGTGGCCCACTTTAATGGCGACCCTTTGAAAACACCTGTGGCAGCGTAGCTTATGATACGATTTTTGATATTTTTATGGATGCTCTTTTTGTTCCCGGTGGGAACGGCGTATGCGGCAGTTTGCTACACCATGGATGAAGCCGAGGCGGAGCAGGGTATCCGCATTCACAGCGAACTCATGGTGATCGGCCTGAATTGTCAGCATATGGCGGCGGGCAGGGCCGCGGAAAAGAACCTGTATTTGCAATATCGGGAATTTACAGCCGAACATATGAATCTGTTCACGTCCTATGAAGGCAAATTACTGAAATATTTCAAAAAGCGAGGCGATAAAGACCCGGAGGCAACACTGAATACGTTGCGCACAGCCTTTGCGAATAAGATTTCGCTGGATGCGGCCAAAATGAGGCCTGACCTGTTTTGCGGACGCTATGCCCCCCGTATTGAAAAGGTCGCGGCTATGGATGGTACAACGTTGCGCCAATGGGCCGGGACTTTTTTCCCGTCTCACCCGGTTTCCCAACCGATTTGTGAGCCCTGATCTACGGAGAGGGAAAACCCATTTTCGTTTTTGTTTTTTCCAGCAACTCACAGGCCAGTTCTTTGCAGCCCTGAGCGACGTTATTCCAGCCGCGTGTTAACGTGCCCTTTGTTTTGAAGCTATTGTTATATCTCAGTTCCAGTGAGGCATAAGCGAGAGCCATTTCATCGGATGTATAGGCTGCAAAGACGATATCTTCATCAGCACGCAGGGTGTGGTCAGCAAATTGCAGGGCTGTTCCTTCTTCTTTGACGGCCGCTTCAACAATGTCTTTGTCTGCCTTTAAGTGTTCCGCCGCATATTCCAGAGCCATACCGTTTTGTTTCACGGCGGCCAGCGCGATTTCTTTGTCGGCCCGGAGTTTTTCTGTGGCATAAGTGATGTACAAACCATTTTGTTTTACGGCGGCCAGTACAATATCCCGGTCTTCTTTTAGGGACGGCGCTACACATTCCAATACGTAGCCATTGTTTTTGGCAACAGCAAGCATCAGTTCCTTATCTTTATTTGTATGTTTTGCGGCGTATTTCATGTATCCCGGGTCTGCACTGAGCGCTTCTATCAGAATCTCTTTGTCGGCTTTTAGCCGGTCCGAGATATGCTCCAGTAAATTAGGGGCCTTCGGTATAACAAGGCGTATAATTTCTTCATCATCGGGAAACCGCTTTCCTACACGGTGAGCATAGTGGTCTGATAGTTTTCGCAGGGCGATCAAGGCTATGTCTCTATCCTGTTCCAATTTTGCAGATATATGAAAAAATGCGTCTGAGTTTTGTGTAACGGCTATTTTTACGATTTCCCTGTCATCTTGCAGCGTGTCGGCGGCATATTCTAAAGCGCAGCCATTCTGCGTAACGGCTATTTTCACAATGTCTTTTTTTGCCTGTAGTTCCGGGGTTGCATAGGATAGAGCTTTCCAGTTGTCTGCAACGACGCTTTTGATGAAGTTTTCATTGGCTGTGAGTACGGGAGTTGCTCGTGTTAAATATTTTACGTTTATGTTTGCCATGGCAATCATAAACCCGGCATCAGCCCAGAGCGTGGAGTCGACATAGTCAAGAGCCATGTAATCATTTTTTACGGCTTTTATCATTGTCTCTCTGTCTGACCACAAGTCCGGGTCAGTCGGTGCGACTTTTTTGTATGTTTTGTACCCGCCATATTTTTTGAGCAGTTTAGTTAGCTCAGGCTTCCCTGTTTTGAGTGCGGCATCGATCAGGCGATCCAGAAACGGGTACAGATATTTCGGGTTGTTGTCCTCTTCATCATAAAGTTTTCCCTGCGTGCCTGTGAATTTAAAGGACGAAAATTGACTGAACATTGCGCGCTCTTCACCTTTGACACTGGGCATATAAAGCCATAGCGGTTCTTTTTCGTTATAAGTCCTGAAATAATTTGTTGATCTTTCTGCGGCGGTGCACCAGCGGGTTTCCTGTCCCCAATATATGCTGGCATCTGCCGTATGGGGGACAAGGATTTTACCTTCCGGGCCATCATAAATCACGGTTGTTTCGTTTGTTATTTTGGCCAGTTTCTTGTCGTCCAGACGGCGCTTCTCTTTTTCCGCTCTTTTCCTGTCGCGCTTTTGTTGGAGGGGGGTTATACAGGCGCGTAAATGGGCGTAGGATTTGTGGTTAGCGATGGAACGTTTTTTAGTTTCCATCTGTTTGGCAAAGGCTTCAAAGTCTTTTAAGTCATCTTTGATTTTGTAGAGATCTTCACTCAGAATGTTGAAATGCTTTGTCTCTTCGTTGTTGTGCTCTATGTAGGTCCGGCAAATCCACTGCAAATATTTCCAGGGACTTGATTTTTTGGCACTGGGGTCTGTTATGCAGGCAAAGCCGGAAAAAATGGGGACGAGATACGTTTTTAGATCGTCCGCCGTGAGTTTGTTGGTTTCCAGCCTTTGTTGAAAGGCCAGGTCATCCCGCGCCCCTTCATAGGCTTGTGTTGCTATGCTGTCGCCTGTGGCCATCTCAAAAGCTTGAGCGGTCGTGTCATCTGCCAGCAGGTTTTTGACAACAGCGGGTCCCATATTTGCACAGGCAAAGTCGTAGCGATTCATGTGAGCCTCTTTATTTTCAAGCGAAGCTATTTTCATAACATAAGCTTCAGGAATATGCAAAGTTTTTGTGCGTTATATAGTAATTTCGATTAATAATAAGACAATCCCGTCACCCCCGCGATCCTGCGATAGCAGGATAAAAACGGCGGGGGTCTGGTTATGAGCGCCGCTGCGCACTTTGTTTTGCCGGATGCCCGCATAAAGCGGGCATGACAATGTCTTGTTCTTAATGAAAACAACTATATCTATTTATTGGAGAGCGTATGGCTTAAGCCATGGCCAGTGCGCGTGTTGGTTTTCGTTTTGTTTGGTTGCTGTTGTTTAGTGTCAGCAACGCGTCGTCGATTGAGGTTGTTAAAGCTGTGCCGAAAAACAAGGGGCTGCGGTGCAGTTGTGAAAGAACCATATCCTGTGT
>JAJFGQ010000012.1 GCA_021776075.1 Alphaproteobacteria bacterium
GCACTAAGGGGTTAGAGCTTAATAAAAAAACTTGGTGCCTTCGTGTCTTGATGATCTAAAAAATAGTACGGTCATGTCTCTTTCTTAACGAGAACGGCTATATATAGAAATTCTACTTAAGAATAAGACACTCTGTTGTCATCCCGTCGAAGGACGGGGTCCACTTATTCATAGCGCGCAGGCCTATGAATGGATTCCGGCCTCCGCCGGAATGACAGGAAAGGTAAAGGCTACAGCTTGTTTTTTAACAAATTCTGCGCCAATAAATAATTTCTAGAGGCCGCGATAGCATTTTGTCTATTATTAGAAACAATCCCGCTCAACCGTAAAGCCCTAAAATCGGTTGCTTCTTCACTAGCCTGAAGTGCCTCTTGCTCATTTTCACGCGCCTCATTAAAGGCTTTCAGAGCATAAGCCGCCATTTCTTCAATGCTATGTTTCAGCTCTATAGTTCTTTTCAACTCTTCTTCACTATCAGGTATCAAACCCATCATCTTTCTCCTTTATTCATAAAAAGTACCTCACAAACAGGTACTTTAATGAAGAAACACTACGCCCATCTTTGCATTATGTCAATAAATTTCTGTAAAATGACCTTTCACGGACACGCAGGATGACAAACGGCGCAAAGCACCGTATAATTTCAACGACCGCGGCTACAATGATAAATACGTTGTTCATTGCCTTAAAAATGCTGTCACCCCGGCGCAGGCCGGGGTCTATTTAGAAAGACCTGCGAAGATTTGATAATAGATTCCTGCCTTCGCAGGAATGACGTGAGGCGACTAACCGGAGAAACGATCATGCCTGTTAAAATACGTATTCTGTGTAGCTTACTCTGTGTACTGGCTTTATCCGGCTGTGTGGATCGTGCGCAGGCCGATGCAAAACTGGCCCGCGCCTGTGAAGCCGGTGTGAATGCCCTTTTCCCCGAAGGACAGGAAATCACAAAAATCGTGAATAAAACCTTCCAGAAATCGCCCGTCGGTCCCGGTTTTCGGCATATTACTCTGGACACCATCAAGAATGATGACTGGCTGGAAGAAGAAATCAAGGTTGAATGTATTTTCGAGGAGAGCTTCGGCTTTCTAAACGCAAACTACGTTGCCTCCATCTATCAGGTCCGCACCGGAGATCAAACATACGGCCAATCCGGCAAAACCATCATGGGGGATGCACAAGATTTTATCAAACTGACGGACGCCGTTCGTGAAGCTTTATACGAATAGCGTGTTTGGTCTCGTTCTTGATAACATTTTGGCGCTGCTCATATTGTCCCAAAGTCACAGCAATATCCTTGTAGCCTGATTCCAGCGCCAGACTCCGTGCCGTTTGCGCCCTGTTATTTTTGAGCGTTGCATCCGCCCCCTGTTTTAACAAAGCCTCAACAATGGAGCCATTTCCTTCATAAGAAGCCCACATAAGCGCCGTCCAGCCATATTGATCCCGCAGATCAAGCTGAACGCTATCCTTTGCCATCAAAGCTTTGGCGATTCCGTCATGTCCCTGATAGGCCGCCACCATAAGCGCAGAAAGGCCGACGGGGTTCTGCCTGTTAATATCTATATCCGTACTGTCCAGCAGATCCCGCACAATAGAAACAGACTCACCATAAACGGCCATCATCAGCGCCGTTTCACCACTTTGATTAACAATATTGGCATCGGCCCCTGCGGCCAGTAACAAGCGCGCTACTTCGTCATGCCCTTGCGCAGCGACCCACATCAAAGACGTCGCCCCGTCATAGGTATTTTGCGCATTGATGGTCGCCCCGTTCTGTAATAACAGAGAAACAATGGCCTTGTTCCCATTATAGGACGCCATCATCAGCGCCGTTACATTATCCGTTTTGTTCACCGTTGCATCAGGGTTCGCCCCCGCCTTTAAAGACGCCGCCACGCCACGGACATCATTGTTTTTAACAGCCGCCATCAAAGCTTTATCTGTTTGCGTCTGAGAGGAAACGGTATTGTAAGACGGCGTTTGCGCAGGCGTAAGAGGTCCGGCAAAGGCGTTATCCGGCAGCCCTGCCATGATCCCGCTCCCTAAAACAGCCGCCAAAAACAAGCCGGCCAAAGACACAGTTTTCCTGTTTTTCAAAGACATTTCCCTTCTTCTCCCTGTTATAAATGGCTTTATTAGTAAGCCTTATTATTCTTTTTATTATTCTTATCCCGGAACAAAAGGATAGCAGCAATATGTCGCACTGCCCAGAGTCAGAAGAAGAATCAAGCTTCGGGCGCAGCCAAAAACTCGGGATTTAGAAGCTTCTTATCCGTTTTGCCGTAGACAAACGGCTGTCCCGCCAAATCAGTGACCATACCGCCGGCGGACCGTAAAACGGCATCACCAGCCGCGATATCCCATTCATAAGTCGGCCCCAAACGGGGATACAAATCGGCCTTTCCTGCAGCGACAACACAAATTTTCAGAGAACTGCCACGCTTCAAGAGTTTGGCGACCTTGTATTCTTTCAGAAAGGCACCGAGCTTTTCATCATTGGTATGGTTACGGCTGGCCACCACGGTTAAACCCTCCCGCGGGGCTTGTCGCACATGAATGGATTTATCTTTGCCACTATCCTCCATCCAGCGGATCGCCGTACCCGGTCCATGGCCAGCATAAAGCTCCCCCGGAACCGGAGCATATACAACGCCCATCACAGGTGTATCTTTATGAATCAGGGCAATATTCACCGTGTAATCAGGCCGGCCCGCGACAAACTCCTTCGTGCCATCCAGCGGATCAACCAGCCAGAAATACTCGGCACCGGTAATATCAGGCGTGCGGCCTTCAGAAGTTGCCTCTTCACCGATCATAGGCACATCGGGCGTTATATCTTTGAGCGCGGCCTCAATAATACGTTCCGCCGCGCGATCAGCCTCCGTCACGGGCGAGCCATCGGCTTTCACATCCGCGCCGTCAAATCCGCTATCATCAAAATAATCCAGAGTAACCTGCCCGGCCTCTATCGCCACACGACGGATCATATTGCACAAAGCAGCAGGATGTTCGAGAAGTTTATGAGAGGGCGACAATTTTATGTCCTTCTTTTTCGGATAAAACAATATTCTGTTCAATATAACGGATAATCTGCTGAACGCAGGTATCAATATCATTATGCTGTGTATCCACGACCAGTTCAGGATTTTCCGGCGATTCATAAGGCGAATCGATTCCCGTAAATTCAGGAAGCTTTCCGGCACGGGCTTTTTTATACAGGCCCTTGGGATCACGCTGTTCACATGTCGACAGATCGGCCTTTACAAAAATTTCGAAAAAACGCGCCGGTGCTGCGGCACGGGCACGATCCCGGTCCTCCCGGTAAGGCGAAATAAAGGCGCTCACCACGACTTGTCCGGCATCAGCCATAAGGGCCGCCACTTCACCAACACGCCGGATATTCTCAGCCCGGTCTTCCGGTGAAAAACCCAGATCCACATTCAGCCCATGGCGCACATTATCACCATCCAGAACATAGCTGTAATAGCCTTTTTCGAACAATTCCTTTTCCACGGCCATCGCCAAAGTCGATTTACCAGCACCGGACAGACCCGTAAACCAGAACACCGCACCGTAATGGCCGTTTTTCTGCGCACGAGCTTCATAGCTGGTCAGGAGCTCAACTTCATACAAATTGTCCGATTTCGGCTTAATGCTGCGGCGCTGATCGGCGTAACCATCCATACTGATCGTTCCGCCCCCTACAACATCATAACCGTCATAAAGAACAATTCGTCCGGTACGGAAATTGTCAATATAGGGGTCAACCGGCAATAATTCCCGCGCCCGCAAGGTGACCTCGGCCACCGCATTCCGCTCAACATCGCCGACCTCATCACTTTGCGCCAGATCCTGCGTATCAATCATTTTGTCGATTGACTGCACCGTGACCATAGCTTCGTGCGTGCCGTAACGGATTTTGTAGCTATTGCCCACCCGCAGCGGTTTCTGTGACAGCCAAAAAAGATGCGCGCGAAAAACATTAGAGAGCATCGGCGGGTTCGTTTCATGGGACGCAATATGCCCCCGTTCGACAAAAATCTTTTGATCCAGCGTAATGCCGACAGACTCTCCGGCGTGGGCCTCCACCTTGTCCTTATCGTCCGGCCAGACTTCTATGGATGTCACAACGGCCTTTTCATTGGTCGGTGAGAACAAAACCGTATCACCCTTACGCAAAATACCGGTTTCAACCCGCCCCACGACGATACGCTTATCGTCATAGCGGTAAACATCCTGCACAGGGAAACGAAGACCGCGTGCCAAGGGCGGCATGGCCACTTCAAAACTATCAAGCACATCAACAAGGGTCTTACCCTGATACCAGCTCATATTGTCACCGCGCGCAGCAATCATATCGCCATGGCGGGCGGAAATGGGCACGATATGCGAAGCACTCAAACCAATAGATTGCAAATAGGTAACTATATCCTTAGCTACAACCTGAAAACGCTCCGTATCGTATCCTACTGTATCCAGTTTATTTATAACGACAGAAACCTGCCGCAGCCCCAGCAAATGGAGAAGATAAGCATGACGTCTTGTTTGCTCCTGCACCCCTTCGACAGCATCAACAACGAGGATAGCGGCATCCGCCGCGGCCGCGCCGGAGATCATATTCTTCAGAAATTCACGATGGCCCGGTGCATCAATAATCACATACTCCCGCAAGGCCGTCGAAAACCAGATTTGGGTGGTATCAATCGTGACAGCCTGATCACGCTCGGCCTGCATGGCATCGAGCACAAAAGACCATTCCAGCGCATCCGTCCCGCGCCGCTTGCAGATCGCTTCCAGTTCTTCGAGCTTACCGTCCGGCAAACTGTCCGTATCATGAAGCAAGCGCCCAATCAGGGTCGATTTCCCGTGATCCACATGCCCGACAATCACCACACGGAGTTGCTGGTATTTTAAAATGTCATCACTCATGCCGTACCTCTACATATACCCAGACGCCCGCAGGCGTTCAAAACTATCTTCTGTTTCCTTATCCATGGCCCGGCCGGAGCGCTCCGCTGTCTTTGTCGTTTCCAGTTCATGAATAATATCGTCAATCGTGGCCGCTTCACTATCGACCGGGAAGGTAATATTTTTCTCGCCCAAACTGCGATACCGCTTGCCGTCTTTAGCCAGATACAAGGAAACATAAGGAATGTTCTCCCGCTTCGTATAACGCCAGATATCTAGTTCCGTCCAATGCAGCAACGGATGAATCCGCACATGGCAACCATCGGGAAATTCCGTTTTATACTGATCCCAGAACTCGGCGGGCTGATCCTTGTAATCCCAGTCCCCGTCCAGCGTACGAGGAGAAAACACGCGTTCCTTGGCCCGCATAGCCTGTTCATCCCGGCGGATACCGGCAATAATACCGCGATATTTCTCTTTCTCCAGCAGATTGCGCAACCCCTCCGTTTTACGCATCGCGGCACGAGTCGCCGGCGGCAATGTCTTGTCCATATCCTCTTCCGGCGGACAAAGCTCCGACTTCATCGGCAGGTCCCAGTCCTTAACCAGCTTGTCCCGGAACGCATAAACCTCATCCAGTTCCATCTCCGTATCCAGCAACACCAGCGGAAACGGCACACGGCCATAAAAAGCCTTACGCACCATCCACAACAAAGCGGTTGAATCCTTACCGATCGACCACAGCATCGCCAGCGGATCGACACGCTTATACGCCTCCCGGATAATATAGAGAGAGCGTGATTCCAGATCGTCTAGATATTGATACACGGTTCCTGTCCTGTTAGTTCGTCTTGTTACTCGTCTTGTTACTCATTGTCCCGTTACTTCTTTTAAAACCGGTTTTGACTCAGGCAATAAGTCCGGCCGGCCAATCGAAACATAATGAAACCCTAATTCCTTCATATCTTCAAGCTTGTAAATATTACGCAAATCAACCAGGCGTTTTTCTTTCATGGACTCCCCGATACGCGCAAGATCAAGCGCCCTGAACTCATTCCATTCCGTCAGGATCACAAGCACATCAGCATTCTCAGCCACCTGATAAGCTTCGTCCTTCCAGTCAATATCCGTCAGAAAAAGCCGCGCCTGTTCCATTGCTTCGGGGTCATAAGCCGCAATATGAGCTCCGGCCTCCTGTAACAAGGGAAGAATAACAAGACTGGGTGCATCACGCACATCATCCGTATTGGGCTTAAAAGCAACACCCAGAACACCAATACGCTTGCCTTTCACATCGCCGCCACAAGCCGCAATAATCCGGCTTGCCATCTGTTTTTGCCTGTCGGCATTCACCTGCACAACGGTTTCCACAATGCGCTGCGGCGCACCCATAGCCTGCCCGGTTTGTGTCAAAGCCAGCGTATCTTTTGGAAAGCAGGAACCGCCATAGCCCGGCCCGGCGTGAAGAAATTTAGACCCTATGCGGCCATCCAGACCAATCGCCCGCGCTACATCCTGCACATCGGCCCCGGCTTTTTCACACAAATCCGCAATCTCGTTGATAAAGGTGATCTTCGTCGCCAGAAAGGCATTCGCTGCATATTTAGTCATTTCCGAGGTTTCGCGCTTTGTAAAAACGATCGGTGTCTCATTGAGAAAAAGCGGCCTATAAACCTCCCGTAAAACTTTCTGTGCCCGTTCAGAACTCGTACCAATCACAACCCGGTCGGGACGCATAAAGTCATTCACCGCCGCTCCTTCCCGTAAAAATTCAGGATTGGAGGCCACATCAAATTCCGCATCCGGTTTTGTGTCGCGAATAATTTGCTCGACTTCCCGCGCTGTTCCTACCGGTACGGTCGATTTTGTTACGACAACGGTATAACCATCCATACAGGCCGCAATTTCCTTCGCCGCCTGATAAACATAGGACAAATCGGCATGCCCGTCAGACTGGCGCGGCGGCGTTCCTACCGCGATAAAAACGGCATCGGCCCCTTTCACGGCTTCATCCAAATTCGTCGTAAAGTGAATGCGTCCGGCTTTGATCTGACGATCCAGAAGATCTTCCAGACCTGGTTCAAAAATGGGCACATCACCTTTTTTCAGGCGCTCAATTTTCGTCGCATCCTTATCAACACAAACAACATCTATACCAAATTCAGCAAAACAGGTTCCGGAAACCAAACCAACATAACCCGTCCCCACCATTCCAATACGCATCTTAATTCCTTTCCATTCCCTTACCTGCCGCGGACTTTAGCGCATTTCCATCCTTTTCAAAAGAACTGATTTTACAAAATTTTTCACCCGCCTCTTGTCAATCAATATGACAACATGCTACTTCTTCTCCCATGACAATAAATTCATCATTCAACATGACAGTGTGGGAACTGCACACATTACTGCCTGAGGCGCGCAACATTGCGCGGGACGCCGGCAAATTGCTGATGTCTTTTTATGATCACGCCGGCAGCAACCCGGACGCCCTGAAAATTAGAACCAAAGACGATGAAACCCCCATAACGATTGCCGACGAAGAATCGCACAACCTGATTTACAGCCGTCTGGAAACACTGACACCCGGTATTTCCATTATTTCAGAGGAAAATGAAGAGCATCCCGAAATAAAAAGTGACGGTCTTTTCTGGAGCGTTGACCCCCTCGACGGCACAAAAGAATTCATTGCGGAAACAGGCGGATTTGCCGTAAAAATAGCCCTTCTTGACCGCCACCAACCAGTTTTAGGCGTTGTCTATGCCCCGGCTTTTAACACTATGTATTACAGCATCAGAAGCGGCCTCTCCTATAAAAAGCAAGGAACAGAAACGGCGCATATTATTACAACGCAATCGTCCTCCACTCAAACAACATCTTCTCTCAGCACCCTCTTCAACGAAAAACATGCCTGCCCGAAAGTCTATCAGGAAGCCCGCACCGCCTTACAACAACGCGGCCTGCCCGTGACGGCTAAGCCGGACGGAACAGCCAATCTGCCGCGCAACCTGCGTATTGCCGAAGGTCTGGCCGACATTTTTATCGATAGCGGCATGGATAAAAGCCTGAAAAACGGCTGTGGCTATAGCTGGGATTATGCGCCGGACTGGCTCATATTAAAAAACGCGGGCGGCGTGATGACCGAAATTATCAGCGGAGAACCGCCCCAATTTTTAGAACCAACCAGCCGCATGCATGCCTATGTTGCTTTCAGTGATAAAAAGCTGGGGAAAAGGGTTTTTCCAGAACTTAAAAAACATTGCTAATAACTGTTAACTCTGCTTGAGTTACATTTGATATTTGTATAGATAATAGAACTTGTCTCGTATTAAGTTAAGGATTTTGAAAATGGCTAAAAAACAGGCAACGGCAGATGATAAAGCTCAGAGCAACAAAGAGGGCGCGCCCTCTGCCTCTACGTCCATGCCTCTTTTTTACAGCAATCCGGTACCGTTGGATGCGAAGAAACACAAAGACCTGGCTTTAAAAAAGAATTTCGGTCTGGCTTTTACGTCTGAAGTAAACGCCGTTCCTATCAATATGATAGAAATGCCGCAAATCTGCCATTTCTATCCCATAGCCTTTAGCCCGGATGATAATGCGACTCCCGTGGCCTTGATCGGACTGCGTGATAACGAAAATCTGTTTGTCGATAAAAAAGGCGAATGGCAATCTGACACCTATATCCCTGCTTATATACGACGCTATCCGTTTATTTTCTCGGAAATGCCGGAAAGCGATCAATTGACCCTCTGCGTCGATATGAACGACAACATGCTGAACACAAAAAGCGACCAGAAATTTTTTGATGAAGAAGAGAAAGCCACGCAATTATCGCAAAATGCGTTGGAGTTTTGTAAATCCTATCATGCCGCGGCTCAGCAAACTCTGGAATTCAGTAAGGCTCTGGCTAAAAGCGGTTTACTCGTCGAGCGTCAGGCTGAAATCGGCATTGGCGACGGCAAAAAAATCAGCTTCTCCGGATTCCGAATCATTGATGAACAAAAGCTGGCCGAACTGGCTGATGAAGACTTTTTAGAATGGCGCAAAAAAGGATGGCTGCCGTTCCTGTATGCCCACCTCTTCTCCGGCGCGCAATGGCAAAATTTGACCCGCTTATTGCATGGACGCACGGAAAAAGAAGACAAGGGCAAGAAAAAATAAGACGTGATTGTTTCCGGACGCAGGATATTCTGGCGTCAGTAATGTGTGAAACAACGTATTATAAGTTTTTATTAAAACCTGTAAGGAGGGCCTGTATCCATGGCAAAAATCGGTGCACAACGTGCTGCTGAACTGACTGGGAAATCAAAATCCACAATCCAACGCGCTATGAAAAACGGAAAAATTTCCTATGAAATGGATCACAATGACAGGCGCGTTATTGACGTTGCCGAGCTTGAACGTGCTTTTGGCCTGATTCCTCAGGAATCAGATCAAGTCAGCGGTAAAGCTGTGGAAGCCGAGCTGGAAAAAGCAACGCAAATGCTGGAAATGGAGCGTTTGAAAATAAAACTAAAAACAGCGGAAGAACAACTGGAGGGCGCACGGGAGCAAATTGAAGACCTGAAAGAGCAGCGCAACCAATGGCAAAAACAGGCACAGCAAGTGCTTCTCACGAGTCAATACAGCCAAAAACAGGCCGAAGAGCTAAAAGAAGAACTCAAAGAACGCGAACGCCGGGCCAAAGCACGCCGCCAACAGGAAGTGGAGCGCCGCGCACAAAAAGGCACCATGAAAAGCGACAATGAAAATAGACAGCCTGTTTCTGCGGAACAACAAGGGCAGGATGTTAAACCCTTTGATATACAGGGGCTATGGCACAAAATACGCGGTCAGAACGACACGGGAAAAGAACAGGAAAAAGAACGGGCCAGCGCCTGATTTTCCTGACATACCAGTAACTACAAAAAGTCGGCTTTTTGCCGGCTTTTTTATAAGAAAAAATATGTGCTATCATATTAAAATAGAGTCTGTTGTTTCATTAGAGAAAAATAAAGAGAAGATTGAAATCAAACATGGTGTGGTTCTCTAAAATATATCTGCTGGCCTTTGTCCTTCTGTGTTTTCATGTTGTCCCTGCCTTGGCACAGGAAGAGGAAAGACGCCAACTCCTGCAACCGACAGCACCTGAAGAAACACCACAGGAAGAAGAAAGCTTTTTGCCTTCTATTCGCCCTCCTGTAGAAACCGCGCCGCGGGGCACTCTCAACACACCGGAACAAACGCGGAAAACCCCGGAACTCAATATTGATAAACATGATAAAGGAACAATCAGCACCATGGATTTGCTGCTTTCCCTTTCGCCAGAGATGCAAAAGGAGCTTCTTGATGAAGCCCAGCATGCCCATGACAGCTGTGCCCAGATAAAGCTATATTCCCACTTCCATGATTGCGAATGCATCGCGGCAACATTTCTGGACGAACGCATGAAAGTCGGCATGGAGATGCCTTACGAAAATGTTGTCAGCCGCATCAACAGCCAGTGCGTCAACGCCCCCGGCATTGCGGGGCATTCTTATGACGTCTGCTACGACGTCTCGGTCTTGAAAGCCATCAGCGATAAAAGACTGGATGAGATGTGCCGGTGTTTTGCCAAGCGCATTACCGATCTTTACGTAAAAGACCCTGTACCGAAATCAACCTATATTCATTACATGCACAGAGAAGCGCTGGAATATTGCCGGGAACCACGGTAACGCGTTCCCTCCTTTTTCAGGAAAGCCCCGTTTTAGCGCTATGAAAAATTTCATCGCCCTTCAAAACGGTATCCAGATGGCCTTTATAGTGCGGCAGGACATGCGCCACATAAAACCGGATTGTCGCCAGTTTTTCGCGGCAAAATTCTGAAGGCTCCTCTTCATTCTGCATAATATCCCACACAGACAAGGCTGCTTTCGCCATCAAAATTCCGCCCGCAATAAAACCAAAGCCCTTTATATAAGGACCGGCAGCAAAGGCCGCCGTCGTCACATCCTCATCATCCCCCATGGTTAAGATCCAGATCGTCGCCTGCCTGAGAGAGTCCAGCGCCTCTTTTAACGGCTCGTACATCGCTAAAAATTCATCATGGGCAGCAAAATCATCCAGAATGCGAGCCGAGTCTTTGAGAAGATACTGTACCACCTCCCCTTTATTCATCAGAACCTTACGCATCACAAGATCAAGCGCCTGTATGCCGTTTGTCCCTTCATAAATAGGCAATATGCGTGCATCACGGTAATGCTGAGCAACACCCGTTTCCTCAATATACCCCATCCCGCCATGCAGCTGCACAGCAGTCGACGTCACCTCCTGTGCCATATCCGTACACCAGGCCTTCACAATCGGCGTCAGTAAATCAACCTGCCCTTGCGCTGCCTCATCACCACCGCGCGCCCTGTCCAATGCCAGGGCCGCCTCATAGGTAAGAAGCCGCCCCGCCTCTATTTGCGCCTTCATGGAAAAAAGCATCCGTTGTACATCCGGGTGTTTGATAATGGCCACCCGCTCACTGCTTTTACCGGAAATATCCGTGCCTTGTATACGCTCACGGGCATAAGACAAAGCTTGCTGATAAGCCCTTTCGGCCACGGCCACACCCTGCAAACCGACAGACAGACGTGCATTATTCATCATCATGAACATGGCCTTCAGGCCTTCATTCTCCGTCCCGATGAGATAACCTACCGCACCCCCGTCATCACCGAACTGCATCGTGCAGGTCGGCGCAGCATGAATGCCCAGTTTGTGTTCAAGGCCGACACATTTAACATCGTTACGCACGCCCTCAATAAATTTAGGCACGAGAAAAAGCGATATGCCTTTGACACCTTCCGGCGCATCAGGAATCCTCGCCAAAACAAGGTGGATAATATTTTCCGCCAGATCGTGTTCCCCGTAAGTAATGAAAATTTTCTGTCCTGAAATATGATAGGTTCCATCACCCTGCGACACAGCCTTTGTCTTTAAAACCGCCAGATCAGAACCGGCCTGCGGTTCTGTCAGATTCATGGTCCCGGTCCATTCTCCGCTAATCATCTTCTCCAGATAGTCCGCCTTTAACTCATCTGAGCCATAGGCAGAAAGCGCCTCCACCGCACCCTGATTCAAAAGCGGACACAGACTGAAAGACAAATTGGCGCTTTGCCACATCTCCTGTACGGCAAAAGCCAGCACCCACGGTAAACCTTGTCCGCCATAATCCGGATCAAACGGCACGCTATTCCAGCCGCTCTCACGATAGGCTTTATAAGCCTCCCTGCTGCCTGACGGAGTCCTGACGGCGCCATCTTCCAGAACGCAGCCCTGCCTGTCACCCTCATGATTAAGAGGCGCCAGTTGTTCAGAAGCCAGCTTCCCCGCTTCCTCTAAAATCGCAAAAACTGTTTCTTCATCCAGATCCGCAGCCTGCGGCAGGACATCCATCCCCGCCACATGCTGTAAAACAAACATCATATCCTGAACAGGAGGTCTATAAGCGCTCATCCATCATTCCTTTCTTTCACAGGTCAGTATAATAAACTGGCATGGGTCTTGCGATAGTTAAATCAGGATACGAAAAACTTCAAAGGCCGAATATTTATGCCCATTACAGGAAATTCTTTTGATAACAACGTGATAGCTTCGCTTTCGAAGCAGGCTACTCCGCATGTTGTCAAGGCAATCCAGAAAGCCAGCGCGAGCACAGGGGTTAATTTTGCCTATTTGATGGAACAGGCCGCCGCCGAAAGCAGTTTTAAAGCCGATAGCGAATCAAAAACAAGCAGCGCCACAGGCCTTTATCAATTCATTGAAAGCACGTGGCTGGACATGGTGAAATCATACGGCAGCAAGCATGGGCTGGCCGAATATGCTGACAAAATAGACGAAAACGGCCATATATCCGATTCAAAAGCGCGGCAGGAAATCCTTGATATGCGCAAAAACCCGGAAAAAGCATCCCTGTTGGCCGCGGAGTATGCGGATGAAAACAAGCGCTATCTGGAACAGCACACAGAAAGCACCGTCGGTTCAACCGAACTTTATCTGGCGCATTTTCTGGGGGCCGGAGGTGCTGCCGCGTTCCTGAATGCGAAACAGGACAACCCCCTGACAACCGCTGCCGATATATTCCCCAAAGCCGCAAAAGCCAATCACAATGTC
The DNA here is from genome assembly GCA_021776075.1 of Alphaproteobacteria bacterium. Lineage (GTDB taxonomy): Bacteria > Pseudomonadota > Alphaproteobacteria > Micavibrionales > Micavibrionaceae > JAJFGQ01. The sequence goes on from JAJFGQ010000012.1 coordinate 13,033, forward strand.
TTTTATGATCAAAAAACCGGACAACCCCGTACGCTGGCCGGTATCCATGATTTCTTCGATAAGAAATTTCAAAGCGGAGGAGAATCCGGGCCTGTGGCTGACAAAACACCCGGGATACCTCGCATACCAACAGCACCGCTTTATACCGCTTATCCCATGCCCCGCATGCCGTTTCAAAACAACATGATAACTGATCAAACGGTTCTTAATTTCATCACGCACCCGGTCTTACCGCAAATCGCCCCGGAACTGGCATTTGATATCAAACCTCTTTTTTCCCATGCCCGTCCCGCTGCCCTTTTTGGCCCGGCAGAACTCATGATGCTGGCCGCGATCAACCCGCTTGATAAAAGCAACAACAGCAACCGATAGCGCCTCTATAGCCATCATCCCGAGCGACTCGGCAACACCGTCCCAATTTGAACGCTGGGAGTTCTAATCCGCAGCCCGGGACAGACGGTCGTTAATCGCAATACCCAGCCCCTGATCCGGGATATTCATGACAGCGATAGCTTTATGGTCAGACTGGTCCAAAGCATGCAGCATCGCAAACAGATTGGCCGCCGCTTCGTTTAAATCACCCGATTCACTTAAATTTTCACGCGCCGACTCCGGTAAATCTTTAGCCGATCCACCACCTTTAATCCCCATAAAACGATCAGAGCCAAAAGCCAGCAAAGCTTCCCCCGGTTCCAGATCAATGGCGTTTAACCGCAAGGGAATCGAAGGCGCATAATGCCGCAAAAGCTGCCCCGGTGATTTTGGCTTTTCATGATCGCCACGGTCATAAGAAACCTCTTCACCAAGCACGGCGCTAATCTCCGCCGCCGTCACGGCACCGGGCCGCAAAACAAGCGGCACACCGCCGCTTAAATCAAGAACGGTGGATTCCAACCCGACCGGACAGGAACCGGCGGCCAAAATCATATCCACCGCGTCACCGAGAGTCCCGGACACATCAACCGGCGTTGTCGCGCTTAACGTACCAGACTTATTCGCACTCGGTGCTGCCACAGGCATCCCCGCAGCTTTTAAAAGCGCGCACGCAACGGGATGAGCCGGAACCCGCACCGCCAATGTCGGCAATCCGGCACTACATAAATCAGACACAGGGCAATCATCACGCCGTGGTAAAATCATGGTCAAAGGGCCGGGCCAGAACCGGGACGACACAAGCCGCGCTTGTTCGTTCATAACCACCAATTCTGCCGCCGCCGCTTCATCACAAACATGAATAATCAACGGATTAAATTGCGGCCGCCCCTTCGCCTCAAATATCCGGGCAACGGCCTGTCCGTCCAGCGCATTTGCGCCCAGCCCATAAACCGTCTCCGTCGGAAATACGACCAGCCCCCCCTCTTTTATAAGAGCAGCAGCCTCCCGTATCGTTTTCTCTGTTGCTATTTTGATCGCCATTATTGATTCACTTTATGTAACACGCCGCCACTCAAAGCCTCATGAACACCGGTTGTAGAGGGCAAGCTCAGAGGCAAACCCCGCAAGCTACGCACAGCCAACCAGGCAAAACCTTCAGCCTCCAGCGCATCACCGTTCCAGCCCAAACCCTCAACCGGCGCAACAGAAACCGCCAACGCTTCGGTTAAAGCTTCCATCATCATAGTGTTATGCCGTCCCCCACCCGCGATATACCAGTTTTGGGGTGCAACGGGCAAATGTTTCAGGCTTTGCGCCACGGCCTGCACCGTAAAGGCCGTCAATGTCGCCGCCCCGTCGACTGTCGAAAGGCCTTCCAAAGGCGTCAAATCCCACATATCACGATCCAGCGATTTGGGGGGAACACTGGTAAAATAAGGATCAGAGAGCCATTGATCAAGAATGCCCGCATGAACGCGACCCTGCCGTGCCAGCATCCCGTTTTCATCGTAATCCCGACCAATTGTCCCACTCACCCAGTCATTCAACAGAGCATTACCCGGCCCGGTATCAAAAGCCGCGATCTCATCATCCGGCCCCAGATATGTAATATTCCCCACACCGCCGATATTCAAAATTGCCAATGGCTTTGGCAATTCTGAGGACAACGCCTGATGATAAAGCGGCATAAGAGGCGCACCCTGACCGCCTGCCGCAACATCAGCAGACCGAAAATCATTCACAACATCAATGCCCGTCAAGCGCGCCAATAAAGCACCCTTACCGATTTGCCACGTAAAATGCGCTGCCGGATCATGAAAAAGAGTCTGGCCATGAAAACCGATGAGATCAATGTCGGCAGGCTGCACCCCCGCCTTACCCAGCAACCAATCCACCGCCGCTGCATGATCCCGGGTCATATCAATTTCTGCCAAAGCAATACCGCCATCTATATCCTCCCGCTTACCCAGACAGTTTTTGAGGCTCTGACGCATTTCATGATCGTAAGGAACACTAACAAACGCCAGATTCTCCACATAGCTTTCACCATCTGTACGAATCAGAGCGGCATCAATACCATCCAACGATGTACCTGACATAAGACCGATTACAGTGTAGACTTTGTTTTTTTTCATGCTTATAGAAGTGGGCTATGACATATAAATCCGAATTTCTAAACATTATGACCGAACGGGGCTTCGTACACCAGTGCAGCGATATGGAGGCACTGGACACGAAACTAAGCACCGGCGTACAAAGTGCCTATATTGGCTATGACCCTACCGGAGAGAGTCTCCATATCGGTCATTTATACACCATTATGATGCTGCACTGGTTCCAGAAATGCGGTCACAAACCTATCAGTTTAATGGGCGGCGGAACGGCTCTCATTCCCGACCCGACACTCAAAGATAAAACCCGGCCGCTTCTGAGCCCGGATGATATTGAACAAAATATTGAAAGCATCAAAACCGTATTTTCAAAATTCATCGCATATGATGACAGTGAAACCGGCGCCCTCATGGTCAATAATTACGACTGGCTGTCAAAGCTCGATTATATTTCATTTTTGCGTGATATCGGTCTGCATTTCACCATCAACCGTATGCTGACCTTTGAAAGCGTTAAAATGCGGCTGGACCGGGAAATCCCGATGACCTTCATAGAATTCAACTACATGATCCTGCAAGGTTACGATTATCTGGAACTCAACAGGCGCTACGGCACAGCCTTGCAAATGGGAGGCTCCGACCAATGGGGCAACATGATTAACGGTGTTGAGCTTGTACGCAAAAAAGATTCAGCAGAGGTCTTTGCCTTGACGGCCCCGCTTCTCATGACGGCTTCGGGCCAGAAAATGGGCAAAACAGAAGGCGGTGCGGTCTGGCTGAATGCCGACATGCTTTCACCCTATGATTACTACCAGTATTGGCGCAATGTCGAAGACGATGATACGGCCCGACTGCTGAAAATCTTCACCCTTTTGCCGATGGATGAGATTACAAAGCTAGCAAAACTGGAAGGGCAGAAGATCAACGAGGCCAAGAAAGTCCTGGCCTTTGAAGCCACAAAACTCTGCCACGGAGAACAAGCAGCCACAGAGGCACAGGACACCGCCCGAAAAACATTCGAGCAGGGCAGTGTCGGTACTGACTTACCGACCATAGAAGTTGATCATGACCAACTGGAATCCGGAATTCTTTTCATCGAAGTCTCCTGCACGGCGGGCCTGACCGGATCAAAGGGCGAAGCCAAACGGCTGATTAAAGGCGGCGGTGCCCGTGTCAATGACAAGTCTGTCAATGACGATACATTCATGATCAGTAAAAATGATTTAACGGCGGAAGGCTATATCAAGATATCAGCAGGCAAAAAACGCCACGCCCTTGTTAAAATTGGCTAAAAGCTAGAGAAATCAGCGTTTAAATTGGGTCAGGCGCAAAAAGCGAAGTGTAGTGAGCCTACACGAGCGATGCAGCAACGCCGCCTCAATTTGAACGCTGGAAGCTCTAATCTTCAAACAGAAGACGCCGGAATATACCCGGTGCCAGAACAGACAACGGATTCACTGAAATATCAGGATCTTTTGACTCGCCTTTCACGGTATAAGTCGCGGCAAAAATAGCACCTTCATCACCCCCGGTCAGAATAGCACCAATCAGGGGAATGCCGCTCAACAAGCTATTCACAGTGGATACAGGCACAATATGACCCTTTAAATCCATGGATTCTTTGCTTTTATCAATTTCACCTTCAAAGGTCAGCCCCAGCGAGGCCCCCGATGTACGTCCGTCATTCAGGACGTAAAAATCACCCTCGCGCCTGATATACCAGTCAAAATCAGATTCCAGACTGGAAAAATATATACCTTCATCCCCCAAGAGCTCTACCAAACCAATCGGGCTGATTGCATTCAGCAAACGCGCCAAAACAGGAGCATTCACCACCGTAAAATCAGAAAGCAAAGCGTTTCCCGATAAAACGGAGCGTTTTTTAGCATCAGCAGACTCAGCATGAATCACGAGTTTTCCATCCCGGACGTTTTCGTAAACGCCAAAGGCCTGTAAAACCGCCCCCGCATCATCCGCCTCAAGGCGCAAAGCCATCTTACCCGCATCATTGGGCTTAAGGCGCAAATAGACATCCCCTTTTCCGGCAACAGCATCCATTTCAAGCTGGTTCACAAAACCATCCCGGCCCATATCGATATAAATTTTTGCTTTTTCAATAAGACGAGCCGGATGAGTCCGCATACGGGACACATTAATAGACGCCGTCAAAGCCGGGCCGTCAGAAGAGCCTTTATTCTTCTTTTTATCAAGAAAAGGGCGGGCATCCAGAAAAGAACCGTTCATCTTCATTTTAAGAGAGCCATTCCGGCCCACTTCAAAATCAAGATCCATATCCGTTTCGCCAACAACGATACGAGAGACGGTCCCCTCTCGTAAAACCGTTTTCTGCGCTGCCGTTTTAAAAATAAAACGACCATTCTTCATACGAAGATCCGTAGACTCTACGTTCAAATCCTTAATTTCCTGCAAGTCACCGCCCTTCATCACGGCCTTACAAGTTGCCGTCCCTTTTACACCGGAAGGTTTTTCAAAAGCGAGAGGCTTCACCATCAGGCGCACAGGCGTTACATCCGCCTTTACAGAGGCTTCGGCGCGATCATCGGCAAACTCTGTGTAAGTCACCTCCACAGGCAAAACACCGTCCAGCCAGTCATCCAGTTCAATCCCAAAATGTTCCCGCAGAGCCTTATCAGCCTTCAGTGTGGCTATAATTTTACTGGCGTAGGGCTTCCCTTCCGATTCCAGATATTGCTCCCAGTTCAGCTTTACATCACGACCCTTCAATTTTGCACGGCCGCCCAGTATCACCCTGCCGTCTGCAACATCCAGAGTGAGCGGCCCGCCTTTTAAATCAAGCCCCCGTACAACACCCGGTAAAACCACGTCGTTTAAAGTACCCTGCGCTTTTACCGCCACCTGTTCCTTCAAAAGCTCCTTGATCGCGGGGAAGGAAACATTAACGTGTAAATCCGCCCCGCCCTGAACCCCTGCGGTTTCAAAACCCAACTCCTCTTCATCCATAGCAATGGGTTCGGAAGAAATATAACCAAAGAGCGTTTTCAAAGGCCCCTTCAAATCAACGTTAATATCAGCCGTTCCGGTTCCTTCCTTTACGATATGGTCGATTAAAAGCCTTCCCTTCGTAATAGATAAATCGCTAATTTTTGCTTCTGTAATATCGACTGTCAGCACATCGCTGATATAATCGTAGCGGCCCTGACCATGGATATTCGTCGCCGGCAAAAGCGGATTTTGATAATCTACGGTCATATTTTCGATCTGAAAATCAGCCTTTATATCGGCAATATCGGCAGACCAACCGTCACGCCCCGCCCCATCCACACGACGCAACGCCATATCCAGTAAAACCGAGACATCATGAACACGGCCCACTGACATCCTTTCCGTTAACCACAACTCCACAGACTTCCCGCGCAGAACATCAGGCCAGAGCGGCTTTATTTTATCCTGTGGCAAATCATCAATTGTAATAGCCAGAGGAATCTTTATATCCCCTTCATTCAAAGCAAAGCGACTACTGGCAAGAAAAGAAACACCACCGGCTGTCAGGGAAAGCGCCTTAATATCAACAGACTGATCGGCCTCATCATAAGTCGCATCCAGTTCCAGCCTTTCAAAAGGAACAGGCTCATCGTAGACACCCTGAAAACTCAAAGCCCCCTGCGTTGAAAACAGAGATAGACCAGCCTTCCGAAGGTTCAAGGAAGAATCAAGAACGGCTTCTATATTGCCGCTCAAATAAAGCTGGTGTTCATCCAGCCAAGCCAGAGACTCAAGTTTGCGGGACAGAATATGCGGGTTAAAATCCTGCACATGAACATTCGTCCGAAAATCTTTCCGTTCCCTGTCATACACAACATCAAGAAGGATTTCTGCACTGCCGTCACGGCCACCAGGAACCTGAATCCCCGCTGTAACCACAAGGCCCTGCTTATCACGAGCAAAGGAAAGATCAAGATTTTGCAAATACCATGTCATACCCAAAACATGGTCTTCCATGATCATTTTTGCGGCCTGAATTTCCAGACTGCGCAAATGATCAATCAAGGAGCTTGAATCCACAGTGCCTTGTGGCTGGGAAAGAACCTCAACGATCCGCATTAAAGGGCTTTGCGTTGGCACGGCTGTATCAGCTTCAGAAGATAGAAACTCTTCCTGCATACCGAGTCTGATGTCGTTATTTTCTGTCCGGATAAGCCGCAAGGCCGGTTCTGCCAGAATAATAGTAACAGGCTTAACCTGACCGGACAGAAGAGATCTCCCCGACAATCCCAAATCAACACGACCCACGGTAAAAACAGACTGCCCTTCTTTAAGAAGGCTAACATCCCGCAAATTGAGCATCAAAGGCCCCTGCAAGTCGGGCCACTCAAGAACCACAGTCCCTAATCTAACGCCATAACCACTCACAGGGTCATATAATGCGTCCTGTATATAACCTTTGGCAAATGCCACATCTATGGGCCCTGTCGTCAAACGCCACAGAAGAACGCTGCCCGACAGTACGACAAGGCCCACGACAACAGCCAACGCCTCAAGACAAATCAGCGTTGTTTTAGAACAAAGACGAAAAAGCTTTTTACTCATGATAGTTTCTTATAATCTGCCTGCACTAAGAAAGAAAGGAAACGAAGAATATGACCGAGCTGAAAAGCGGCGATAAAGCCCCTGATTTTACCCTACCGACCGATGGAGACGGAGACCTTACGCTCTCCGACTACAGAGGTCAAAAAGTTGTTCTGTATTTCTATCCCAAAGATGATACATCAGGCTGCACACAAGAATCATGTGATTTTCGTGATAATGCCCCCGATTTTGAAAAAATAAACGTACAGATCGTCGGCATTTCAAAAGATAGCATCGCCAGACATGATAAATTCAAAGCGAAATACGGCCTGAATTTCCCCCTCGTCTCTGACGAAAGCTGCGCCCTGTGCGAAAAATACGGCGTATGGGTTGAAAAAAATATGTATGGCCGCAAATATATGGGTATCGAGCGATCAAGTTTTTTAATCGATGAAAAAGGCCAAATCATAAAAATATGGCGTAAAGTCAAAGTCAACGGCCATGCTGATGATGTGCTACAGACCATTAATAAACAGGCAGAAGCGGCCTAAGCGGCTTCAATCAGCCCCGCCGGCAAACCACTCGCTGAAAGCCCCACAGGCACTTCACGGCCGCCGCCGGCTTTGTTCATATGGTCATGTATATGACCCATTAAAACGTCAACCTGATCCTTGAAGAAATGGTTCGCCCCTCCAACGATACGGTAATCAATGCCAATGCCGCGCTGCGCCCGCAATTTCTGCACCAATTTTTCCACGTAAGGCTCCTGAACAATGTCATCGGACTCACCTTGCAGGATAAGCCCTGATGTCGGACAAGGAGCCAAAAAACTGAAATCATACAGGTTAGCGGGAGGCGCCACAGAGATAAAGCCTTTGACTTCCGGACGGCGCATCAAAAGCTGCATGCCGATCCATGCTCCAAATGAAAAACCACCAACCCATGTATAAGGTGCATTCGGGTTAAGGTCCTGCATCCAGTCAAGAGCAGAGGCTGCATCACTCAATTCACCCTCACCGCTATCAAACTCTCCCTGAGAGCGCCCAACACCACGAAAATTAAACCGCAGCACCGAAAAGCCGCGTTCCACAAAAGTTTGAAACATATAATAAGTAATTTTATTATTCATCGTTCCCCCATGTTCCGGGTTCGGATGAAGGACGATCGCCAAAGGCGCATTCGGAATTTTAGAATGCGTGTAACGACCTTCCAGACGGCCAGCAGGCCCATTAAATATAATCTCAGGCATAAAACGTCTCCCCATCGTTCCTGTTATTCAGGACATATTGATTTAAATTCATACTTTGCGAGAGGATCAGCGCTCAATCCTCGTATACATTCCGTATCCAGCGGAAGATGTTTAGTAACAAATCCACCGCACTATGTCCAGAAATTTATCGTAACCCATTGATATATATGTGGATAGCCCCCCTACTCAGAACATAACAACCTCATCAACACAACCTATAAGATAGGATATGAAAATTACTTGTGCACTTCTTCCGCATTACACCTCCTGCATGATTGACAAGCGTTCCGAAATGGCTTTACTAGCGCGTTCCGTCTCTCGCCCAATAAGAGAAACAGCGCGGAAAAACGGATCGAGTAACTATAAAAATATAGAAGGCATGTAGAGTAATGAGTAAGAAAAAGAAACAACTGAGACTAACAACAAGAGGGCGTTATGCCGTCATAGCCATGGTTGAATTGGCAAAAAAAGCACAGAAAAACCCCGTTCCTTTGGTAAAAATAGCTGAATCCGGAGACATATCCCTTTCTTATCTGGAACAACTTTTTTCAGGACTAAGACGCAACGGCATCGTTAAAAGCTACCGGGGTCCGGGGGGCGGTTATCTGCTGGCAAAATCAGCCGCCGATATTACTATTTCTGAAATTTTACACTCTGCCGAAGATTGTATCCCTGCAAAAATAAAAGCTCATGAAAGAAAAGCAGCAAACGATAAAAACAGCCAAACCGGTGAATTATGGTCCTGTATTGGTTCAATCCTGCAACTTTGTATGCAGCATATTTCACTGGATGATCTCATCAATAACAAGATTGATCATAATCCGTATATAAACAAACTGTTTGAAACTCTGACCTAACCTCCCTTATATATAGGGACATGAGTGAAAAAATATACATGGATTACAATGCAAGCGCCCCCCTGCGACCGGAGGCGCTTGCCCTGATGCAGGATGTGCTGACTGAAAGCGGCAACGCCTCGTCCGTCCACAGCTTTGGCCGAAAGGCACGGAGCAGGATAGAAAGAGCCCGCGAGCAGATTTCAGCCCTGATCGGGACGCAGCCCAACCAGCTTGTTTTCACCAGCGGCGCCACAGAATCCAACAATACCGTTTTAAGTGCCTTTCGGGGACAACGCATTCTAGTTTCGGCCATTGAACATCCTTCTGTTCTGGAATCCGCGCCGGCAGCAGAAAAAATTCCCGTCACACAAGACGGCCTGCAAGAGGGGCTGCAAGAGGGGCTGATTGATGAACAGGCTTTTATAAACCTCCTCGAAAAGGGAGAACCGCCCGCCCTCATATCCATCATGCTGGTGAATAATGAAACAGGCGCTATTCAACCCGTAGAAAAGCTGGCCCGTCTTGCAAAAAAGAGACATCCCGCTATTTTTATTCATACTGACGCCGTACAGGCCGCCGGTCGCATCAAAATAGATATGCCCGCTCTGCAAGTTGATTACTTAAGCCTGTCAGCGCATAAAATGGGTGGGCCACAAGGTGTCGGAGCTTTGATCACGGCCCCCGGCAGCAAACCGGTAAAGCTCCTCTATGGCGGAGGGCAAGAAAAACGGCAACGCGCCGGCACTGAAAATGTCGCCGGGATTGCCGGATTTGGTATGGCCGCAGACATAGCCCAACATGACATCGAAAACTTTCAGAAATTAGCACTTTTGCGCGACAAAATGGAAGAAAACCTCTCTGCCATAACGCCTCATTTACGCGTCTTCTCTAAAGACGCGCCCCGCATTGCGAATACATCAGCCATCGGCCTGTCAGGACTTTCGGCAGAAACGTTGATTATGGCGCTGGATCTGGCCGGGATTGCCGTTTCCAGTGGTGCGGCCTGCTCCAGCGGTACAGTTAAACCCAGCCACGTCCTGCAGGCTATGGGCGCCTGCGACGATGAGACCATGGGTGCTTTCCGCATTTCTATAGGCTGGGATACAAAAGAATGCCATATTGACCGCCTGATCGAGGAATGCTCAAAGATATTTGAACGCACAACAACCACAGCTGAGAAGACAGACCATGCCTAAAATGACTTTCATTTTCCCGGATGGCGTAGAAAAAGAAGTCGACGCCCCCGTTGGACTCTCCCTCATGGAAATTGCCCAAAAGCACGATATCGAAGAAATTGAAGGCGCTTGCGGTGGGTCCATGGCCTGCGCCACATGCCACATGTATATTCATCCGGACTGGCGGGATCAATGCCTGCCGGAAGAGGGCAAAGCCTCGGAGGAAGAGGAAGATATGCTGGATCTGGCTTTTGATATTCGCAAACACTCCCGCCTTGGCTGCCAGGTTACAATGTCAGACGACCTTGACGGACTCGTCGTGGGGCTACCGGGCTGCACTCAGGATGTTTTTAAATAGCATAAAAAAAACAGAGACAGAAAGGAATGCACCCTTTGGTTTTCTGTTATGTTAAACTTGTCTTTTCCTGCTAACCTATTTATAGTCCCCTCATGAATACATTGGGCTTTCACAAAGAACCGCAAGACACACGTGTCGTCGTTGCCATGTCCGGGGGTGTAGACTCCTCTGTGACAGCTGCCCTGCTGCATGAACAGGGCTATGACGTTGTGGGTGTCACATTGCAGTTATACGACCACGGGGCCGCCATAGACCGCAAGGGAGCCTGTTGCGCCGGACAGGACATCCATGATGCCCGGCGTATCGCGGAAGATTTTGATTTTCCTCATTATGTTCTGGACTATGAAAGCAATTTCCGGGAAACCGTTATTGATGACTTTGCCGATAGTTATCTGCGGGGCGAAACCCCCATTCCCTGCGTGCGCTGTAACCAGACCGTCAAATTCCATGACCTCCTGAAAGTCGCACATGATCTGGACGCAGACTGTATGGCGACCGGCCATTATATTCAGCGTACCGTCAACAAACAGGGCCATGCCGAGCTTCATCGTGCGATAGACAGCACCAAAGACCAAAGCTATTTCCTGTTCGCCACAACGCAGGAACAGCTTGAATTCCTGCGTTTTCCTCTGGGCGGCTGGGACAAAGACGTAACACGCCAACATGCGGAACGGCTGGGATTACTCAACGCGCAAAAACCGGATAGTCAGGATATTTGTTTTGTTCCGAACGGGGATTACGCTTCTATCGTAAAAAAACTCCGGCCCGCTGCGGAACGACCCGGCAAAATCATACATGTTGACGGGCGTGTTCTGGGCGACCATAACGGCATCATTCATTATACGATCGGCCAGCGCAAAGGGCTCGGCATTGGTGGCGGCATTGATGAGGCGAACAACCCCTTCTATGTTGTCCGGCTTGACCCGAAACAAAACCATGTGATTGTCGGCCCCAAGGAAGCTCTCGCCCGCAATATTATTTATTTGAAAGACTGCAACTGGCTAGCCGGAGACACACAGGATATATATGTGAAGTTACGGTCCGTATCAAAACCGGAACCGGCGCGGCTGCAAAAGAAAGAAAACGGCGCCGCAGAAATCTATTTGCACGCACCACAATACGGCATTGCGCCGGGACAGGCTGCCGTATGCTATCAGGAAAACCGAATGATTGGCGGCGGCTGGATTTACGATACAGCCAATAACAGCCTGGAACAGGCGGCTTAGTATCGTATCTAAAGCAACACCAAAGGGACCACCTATCGCCAGAACAATATCTCCGATCTCAGGAGAAAATCACAAAAAAGTTAAAAATCGGAATGCTAAAAAAGGCCGCCGCCGACAACAACGCCGGCTGCTGTTCCTATACCTCTTTCAACAATACCCGGTACAATTGCTTTACTATCCTGTTCACTCACCATCGTATTGCTGCCTTCCACATCAGAGACCAGCTTTCCGTCTTTAAAAATAAAAACAAGCCTGTCCCGATAGCCTCTTTTTTTGGTCTTCCAGGTTCCCCAACCGGCACCCCATTTTGATTTGACCTTTTCAATAGGTAAAACCCAGACCTCATGACCTTTCAGTTTCTTCCTGAATCCTTCCAACTGCTCCGGCGTCGCTACAATCTGAATTTCACCGCCATAAAAAGCATCTCTAATCGACTTAATCTCCTTCGAAATATGCATACATTTTCGGGGGTTTTTTATACGAAGAATGCGCAAGACATCCTGCTTAGAAGCTCCGGTCTTTAAATGCCCCAGTTGCGCCACCATCTTCTGTGACACATCACGATTAACAACCTTCATGCTTGTACAGCCCTGCGTCGCCATTATCATGGCAACAGCCGCAAAGGTAATTTTCAGACCATTCGGAATTATCTTATCAATAGAATCTTTAAATAAAGTCATTGTAGCCTCCCTTAAGAACTATTTTATGGGAACCTACAGCAAAAGTTATGGTTATAAAAGAAAAAACTTCACATAGTATACGGGAAAGAGAAGATGAATAGCTCTATTATTTCCGTAACATACAACTATAAAGTGGG
>JAJFGQ010000013.1 GCA_021776075.1 Alphaproteobacteria bacterium
ATCGCCGACAGCCATGGAAAACTAGAGAAATGACCGCTAAAAACTTCATATGATACCATTACGACCTCCACAGAAGTCAATTTATGTTGACGTAACACTCGCTAAAGGCTAGGATTAATGATTGCCCTTTTAAAGAATGGGATAATCTCATGGTTTTACGAAAGAAAGAAAGAACCTACTCACGCTATAGCACGGATGCCGTCATATTGCTCGGAAAGCTAATTCAACTCGCCAGAAAAGAGCGAAAAATTAGTGAAAGTGATCTGGCCGACCGGGCCGGAATTGCTCGAAGCACTCTTCAGAAAATTGAGAAAGGTGATCTTACTTGTGAGATTGGCCTGGTGTTCGAGGTCGCTACGATTGTTGGTATAAAACTTTTTGACGCTGAGAGTAGACTGACCATGCAGATTGAACGGGCCGATGACAAAATAGCCTTGCTTCCTAAAGCCGTTCGTAAATCTAGAAAGAGAGTCGATGATGACTTCTAGTTCAGAAAATTACACAGAAGCGTTTGTCTGGATTTGGTTGCCGGATGAAACAACGCCAATTGTTGCGGGAAAGTTGTCTACGGATGGTAGCACTCTCGTTTTCAACTATGGTCAAAGTTTTCTGGAAAGGGATAATGCCATTCCCATCTATGAGGCAGAGTTACCACTTAAACCCGGAATCTTGCCTCTTTTAAAAGGTTTGAGTATGCCCGGATGCCTTCGAGATGCCGCGCCTGATGCCTGGGGACGGCGGGTGATTATCAATAGAAAACTGGGATCAAAGGGAACGGATGCGGATCAGGGGGAGTTTGGTGAATTGACCTTTCTGCTTGAGTCAGGCTCAGACCGCATCGGTGCATTGGATTTTCAACGATCCGCAACGGACTATGAATCCCGGTCGCCTGTCAATGCAAGTCTTGACGAATTACTGGCATCTGCCGAGCGTGTTGAAAAAGGGGTTCCCCTCACACCTGAACTCGATCAGGCTCTTCACCATGGCAGCTCCATTGGAGGGGCTCGCCCCAAAGCACTGATCACAGATAATGAAAAAAAATATATTGCCAAATTTTCTGCGACAGCGGATTTATACAGTGTCGTCAAAGCCGAGTTTATTGCCATGCGCTTGGCGGCACTTGCCGGACTTAATGTGGCACCGGTGTCTTTGACGAAGTCCTCCCATAAAGATGTATTGCTGATAGATCGCTTTGACAGAATAAAAGTTGCGGGAGGGTGGCAACGTAGGTCTATGGTGTCAGCCCTGACTCTTTTGGGGCTTGATGAAATGATGGCACGGTATGCTAGTTACGAAGTGCTTACTGAAATCATACGGCACAAATTTGCAAATGCATCATTAACGCTCAGAGAACTTTTTGGTCGCCTCACGTTCAACATCCTTGTTGGCAATACGGATGATCACGCCCGCAATCATGCAGCTTTTTGGGATGGGAAGATGCTTTCTCTAACGCCTGCCTATGATATCTGTCCGCAGGGACGGTCTGGCGGTGAAGCGACCCAGGCGATGTTAATTTCCGGTAATAATCGCATGAGTCGGATCGTGTCCTGTCTGGATGCCGCTAAAAACTTTTTGCTTTCAAGGAAAGACGCTATAGAAATCATTAAAAATCAGATAACCCGTATCGGGGAAAATTGGTCTTCGGTTTGTGATGAAGCAGAGCTCAGTGAAATTGACCGTAATCTGTTATGGGGTCGTCAGTTTTTTAACCCCTATGCCTTCGAGGGTTTGGAAGAAAATCTCAATCACCTTATCGTTGCGTCGTCGTGATTTTTGAATGCCCCGCTAACTCGGCAACAACATGCAACGCTTGACCCGCCTGAACAAGTCTTGAGCAGAAATCATGCCGCAGATCATGGAACCGGAAGTTTTCGATCCCTGCCCGCTTGCACAACCTCCTAAAAGCCAATCCGACCCAACACCGGTGAATGGCCAGGAGATTTCCCGACCCAAATACACACCCTATGCACTGCGTCACTACTTTGCCTCCAAGCTCATTGAAAAGGGCAAGGACTTTAAATTCATCCAGGACACCATGGGACATTCAAAAATTGAAATTACTTTGAATGTATCTGGTCATCTGCTAAAAGATAGAGAAGAAGCTAAGAAACAAACAGCGGAAGAACTAGCGACGGAATTACTTGATTTTACTTGTGGCAAATCTGTGGCGAAAGCTCGGGAAGCCTCAGGAAATATAGTGTTTTAACTAGCCTTCCAAGCTAGTTATGCCGGTTCGATCCCGGTCACTCGCTCCATTTTGCCGGATGATTAAAGTGCACATGTTTTCGTATATTTCCCCCGATAGGCTCTGGCCCCGCTTACTCTCCTATATAGCGCTTATTTTATTGTTCGTTATTACGTTTAATTTAGCCTTTGATTACGGATTCAATCTTTATAAACAGGGAGTTTTTTCTGTAGGAAGCGGACGTCATCCCGGAGCCGGAACATTAACCGATAAACGGGATTATTATCTTAGCCACAAAAATGAATTTAACACCCTGATTTTAGGAGACAGCCGAACACTCTGTGGCATGCACCCTGATTTAATTGATCAATACTGGGATCGGAATTCTTTCAATCTGGCCCATTGGGCCGTCTGGTTTCCGGCGCAATATGCCCTGATTTCCGATATAGCAGCAGATATTCCGCAAGATACGCTCATTGTCTGGTCTATCGGTCATCAAAATTTTAGCCGCGCAGATTTAAAACCCGTTTATCCGCCCGGCTGGCAGCGCCTGGCTCGTTACAAGGGGTGGCACTATAAACTTTCTGAGTTTGTACCAATACAGATGTCTTACTTTCCCCTGACATCTCTGATAGGCCGCAGAGATATTATCTACGACAAGATACAAACAGTTTTCAAAAGACCTGTTATCAAAGCAGCCACAGCACAGACGGATCAAAAAAAACCGGCACCTACAGTCATGCAGGATATTGCCGATCAAGACATCACAGGCTATGTACGTCAATGGTTTGATGATGACGGAAACCTCGCTTCCGTAGCGCAATACAAAATCAATGGTGCCATGGCACGCACGGAAATTAACCCGGCTTTCTACAGACACAAACAACAGAAAATCATGACATCGGACGGGCGGCATTTTTCTGATTTTGTGCAGGACAAAGCAAACAGGGAAATGTTTATCGCCATTCTAGATATTTTTAAAGAGCATGGCTTGCGCGTTATTGTAAATGAGTTCGAAGAAACGCCCTATACCTACCCTGATGACAAGGAACGGCAAAAATTTCGTAATTTTATGCGTTCCCCGATCAAAGATATTGTCGAGTCATACGGCTATGACTACGTCCATGTTGATTTTGACCACCTGCAGGACGCGGATTACTTCGATTACAATCACCTCAACAGCAAGGGCATTGCAAAATTCAGCGCTATGCTGGGGCCGCAATTACAAGATCTGACAAAAGAACTTGCGGGGCAAAAATAACCGGATATGAATTTTAACTCCTTCGAATATGTCATGTTTTTTATCGGCGTTCTGGCAACGGGCTGGCTTCTTGTCGGGCGGCCGCAATTACGGATCGTTTTCCTTTTGCTGGCCAGTTATTATTTTTATGCCAGTAATAACGGCTTTCTACTGGTCCTGATTCTGGTTTCCACGCTGGTGGATTATATCGCCGGGATGCGGATCGAAGACAGTAACGACCCGCGCCGCCGCAAGCTGTATATGATCGCTTCCGTCGTGATTAATCTGGGTATATTGGGATATTACAAATATTTCAATTTTCTGGCCGGCTCTGTAGCAGCCGGTGGACAAGCCCTTGGCCTTGATACCGTCCCTCCGGATTTTAATATTTTTCTGCCTGTCGGTATTTCCTTTTATACCTTTCAAAGCCTGAGCTATACGGCGGATGTCTATATGGGCCGCTTAAAAGCAGAACGCTCGCTGCTCCGCTTTTCTTTCTTTGTGGCCTTTTTCCCACAGTTGGTTGCCGGACCGATCGTCAGGGCGCGCTACTTCCTGCATCAGATTCCGGAAAAACCGCGCCTGACGTTACGGGCGATGGAAGGTAGCCTTTATCTCATTTTCTGGGGACTCTTCAAAAAAATTGTACTGGCCGATACGCTGGGTGACTATGTCAGTGCCGCTTTTGATTCGCCGGAAGATATTGGCGCTGTAACGGCGTGGCTGGGCATTTACGCTTTTGCTTTTCAAATCTATTTTGATTTTTCCGGCTATACGGATATTGCCATAGGCTGCGCCCGGCTGATCGGTTTTCGTTTACCACCGAATTTTCGGCGCCCCTACGCTTCCGCCAGCTTTTCAGAATTCTGGCGGCGCTGGCATATATCACTGTCTTACTGGTTACGCGATTATTTGTACAAACCTCTCGGCGGAAACCGGGGTAAATCAAAGATTTTCACCTACCGCAACCTGATGATTACCATGTTGCTCGGCGGGTTATGGCACGGGGCGGCATGGACCTTCGTCCTGTGGGGTGGCATTCACGGATTATTGCTGGCCGGTGAACGGGCTTTGGGACTCGCTCATTTTGCACGGGATTACCGTCACCGCCCGCTCTTTCGTTTCTTCAAGGTGTTTCTCATTTTCAATATGGCCGTTTTGACATGGATTCCTTTCCGGGCAACCAGTACGGAAAATATGCTAGAATTCCTGTCTGCCCTTGGCCGCTTTGACCACCCGACATCCATCACACTGGGAATGCTTGTCGCCTTCCTTATGATCTGTGGCGGACTTATGGTGCAATGGCTGGGAGAGTATTTCCCGCCCAAAAGGTTGTTTTTGCGCTTGCCTCTTATGCTAAAAGCTTTTATTTATGCAGGCATCATCACTGTTGTCGTTGTTTTTTCAGCACGCGGCGTTGAGCCGTTTGTTTATTTTAGGTTTTGACCACTGGAAATCTCTGTTTTTAGGCTGTATTATGCTGCAGCCCTATCATGTTGAGAATTAACGCGAGATACGAATTAAAGCTATTAAAGGAGAGACGAAATGAGTAAGGAAAAGTTTGAGCGGAACAAGCCGCATTGTAATATTGGAACGATTGGTCATGTGGATCATGGTAAAACGACGCTGACGGCGGCGATCACGAAATATTTTTCGAAA
>JAJFGQ010000014.1 GCA_021776075.1 Alphaproteobacteria bacterium
GGCCTGTTACGAAGAAACGGGAATTATGATTGATCCCCATACGGCAGTGGGACTTTATGCTGCTATGCAGTCTATGGAGACTGACCCTGCCGTGCCGATGGTTATACTGGCCTGTGCCCATTCTGCCAAATTCCCCGATGCCGTTAAACAGGCGACGGGGTTTGCCCCCCCTGCGCCAACGCGCCTGAGTAGCGTGCTGTATAAGGCGGAGCATTACACGCCCTTGCCGAACGATCTGGAAAAAGTAAAAGATTTTATAAAAACAAAGGTTAGAAATTAAATGTCTATTCAACAAACAACACTTCCCAACGGTTTGCGCGTGATTACGGATACGGTTCCTTCCGTCGATTCTGTGGCGCTTGGCGTGTGGGTGAATGTCGGTACACGGGATGAGGATATGACTCATAACGGCACAGCCCACATGGTCGAACATATGATGTTCAAGGGTACACCGACCCGCACGGCTTTGCAGATCGCCGAGCAGATCGAAGATGTTGGCGGGCATGTGAATGCCTATACCGGCCGTGAGGGCACGGCCTATCATATTCATCTTTTGAAAGATCACCTGAAACTGGCGGTAGATATTCTGGCGGATATTGTTCAGCATTCCACGATGCCCGATGAAGAAATTGAGCGCGAACGGCATGTTATTTTACAGGAAATTGGGATGAGTCTGGATACGCCCGATGATCTCGTTTTCGATCATTATCAGGAAACGGCCTATCCGGGACAAACGCTCGGTGCTCCCATTTTGGGGACGGCGGATATTGTAACGAACATGCGACGTGATACATTAATGGGCTACGTGCAGCGCTTTTATACGCCGTCGAATCTAGTTATTTCTGCTGCAGGAAATGTAAATCATGACGATCTGGTCGATATGGTTGCGACGCAATTTACAGACTTGCCGGACAATAGCCCCCATGTTCCCGTTCCTGCGCGCTATGAAGGCGGAGAAACCCGTACGGAAAAAGAACTGGAGCAAAGTCATATCGTTTTGGGTTTTCGAGGCGTTTCGCGTGTTGATGAGAATTATTACAGCGCCGTTTTGCTGGCTACGATTCTGGGGGGCGGTATGTCTTCCCGGCTGTTTCAGGAAATCCGTGAAAAACGCGGTTTGGTTTATTCTATTTTTAGCTTTCACAGCCCCTATCAGGATGACGGACAATTTGCTGTGTATGCCGGAACGGGCCCGGGCGATTTGCCGGAATTATTACCCGTTTTGTGTGATGAATTGTGCAAAATACAGGGCAACATAACGAATGATGAGCTGACCCGCGCCCGCGCACAAATGAAGGCCAGTCTTCTTATGTCCCGCGAATCCATGATGACCCGTGCCAATCAGCAGGCCAAACACGTGCTTCATTTCAACGAAATTTTGGATATAGAGGATAAGTTGCGTAAAATTGATGCTGTTCAAATTGATGATCTCCATAAAATAGCGGAGAAGATTCTTCTTTCAACACCGACATTGGCGGCTCTTGGTCCTTTGGAAAAGCTGGAAAAATATGATTCCATATCTGAAAAACTGGCCGCATAAAAAAACCACTTTCAAAACCTTATAAAAGCAAAGTAAATATAGATGGTTTACTTTAGAGTATATAGTAAATAGCAATTAAACTATATAAATAACAAAAGAATAAAAGCAAATAACAAAACCAATTACTATCTATAAATCCTAAATCTATAGATAAAAACTTGTTGACATTAGATTCTGTATTATGTTAAATAGTAAGGCATAGACCCATTTTAACCAGGAGATATGCTATTATGACGACAATTTCTGACATCAGACCCACTTTGACCAAAGAACAACTTTCAACTTTGAAAGAAAGTATCAATTGGTCTGACAGGCAAATAAACGCGAAGTTAAGTGATCATGTGCTTCATTCATATGCCCTCTCTGATAGAAGCCGTATCAGCACGTTTTCTAAAATATTTAATGCGGCCGTGCTGGCTCTGCCTGTCGGTCTTTCTTTGTTGGGTATGCCTGCGGCAGCGCAAAATTGGCTGGCGCTCCCTTGGCGCCACCACAGAGTATGCAGAAACACGCTCTGAAAATAGCCTGATATATCAAAACCGGATAGCCAGAGCATGTAATTCATATTATATATTTATGTATGCTCTGGCGTCCTAAAGATACACTCTCTTTTCCCACTGTGCGGCTGGATGGTTTCCGGGTGCTGGTAAGACCACCTTGTCGCGAAGACTGGCCACAATGGTTTGAGGTGCGCAGCAAAAACCGGGCCTATCTGGAACCGTTTGAGCCGGCATGGCCGGATAACAGCCTGACGGAAGCGTTTTTTTATCGTCGCCTTGAAAAACAGGCAAAGGACTGGCAGCAAGGCCGGGGATACGCTTTTCTGGTCTTCAAAAAGGATGATTCCCGTTTAATTGGTGCGGTAAATCTCAACAATATTTGTCGTGGGGCGGCACAATATTGTTCGGTTGGTTACTGGTTGTCTGAAGAGGATCAGGGGCAAGGTTATATGGCGGAGGCTTTGCGGCTTGTTATTACTTATGCTTTTGATGAGTTGGATCTGCACCGCATTAATGCCGGATGTTTGCTGCATAATAAGCGCAGCAAAAACATGCTTTTGAAATTGGGGTTTGCCGAAGAGGGTTTGGCTAAAAAATACGTGCAGATCGCCGGGGCGTGGCAGGACCATGCCCTGTTTGGTTTAAATATAGAGGATTGGGAAGAACGCTACATCCATCGGGCAAGCCAGCTTTGAAACATCAGGACAGTCCAGAGCTTTTGCGCATGACGACCCTTGCCCTGTAAATGTTCATCCCAGATTTGCCGTATGGGTGCGGGTTCAAAATAGCCCTCTTGTTTCAGGCGGTCTTCGGCTAACAAATCCTCTGCCCAGTTTTTAAGAGGGCCGTGCAGCCATTCCCCGACGGGAACGGAAAAGCCTTGTTTCGGCCGTTCAAACAAGGCCTCCGGTACGTGGCGGGCCAAAACCTGCCGCAACAGCCATTTACCCTTGCCGTCCCTGACTTTCATATTCATATCAAGGCCCCAGACATACTCAAAAATACGCTTGTCTAAAAGCGGAGCGCGCGCCTCCAGAGAGACCGCCATAGTCGCGCGGTCCACCTTTGTTAAAATATCGTTCGGTAAGTAGGAAAGCGTGTCGTTATAGATTAGCCGCTCGGCAAAATTCAGCCCCTTTGGTTGCCATGCCGGGTCTGTAAGCGGTGCAAGCGGTTCAGTGGCATTCTTTACAATCATTTCCGGTTCCCGCCATTGCCCGGTTAAATAGGCGGATATTTCTTCGGATGAGGACAAAGGCATTAACTCAGCCATCTTATAGAGCCGTTCTCCGAATTGTGGTTGCTGCGGGACAAGGCGACTCCAGCGCTCTACACTTACAGACTGGAGGGAGCGACTGACGGCACGGCGCATAAAAGGCGGCCACCAGCCGATGCGTTTCCACATTTGCGGTACAATAATATGCCGCAAATAACCGCCCAGCATTTCATCGCCGCCATCACCGGACAAGGCGACACTGACATGTTCCCGCGCAAAACGGGACACCATAAAGGTCGGTATTTGGGAGGCATCGGCAAAAGGCTCATCATAAATATCGGGTAATTTGGGAATAACATCCAGTGTATTCTGTGGCGTCAGATAGAGTTCATGATGATCCGTTCCCAGATGATGCGCTACTTTTTTTGCGTAACCGGCTTCATCAAAACCGCTTTCGTGAAAGCCGATAGAAAATGTCTGTACCGGCCGGTCGGAAACTTTCTGCATGAGGGCAACAACGGCGCTGGAATCAATGCCGCCGGATAAAAAAGCACCCAGCGGGACATCCGAAACCATGCGCTCTGTAACACAGTCTTTCAGAAGTGATTCAAATTCATCGACGGTTTCAGCATCATTTTTAACCGTGGACTTTTGCCGGGCTTCCTCCACCACGCGGGGGTGGTGCCAATAGGGTTCGAATGAGTCCGATAAATTGGCACCCCTGTCTATCTTATCCAGAGAAAGCGTTAAGCGGCACCCCGCAGGCAATTGCCAGAGTCCTTCGTAAATACAAAAAGGTGCAGGAACATAGGCGTAGCGCATAAAAAGACTTAAGACGTCACGGTGAACAACCGGTTTAAAATCAGGATGAGCCCGCACTGCTTTAAGTTCTGAAGCAAAAACAAGGCAATCCCCGGCCCATCCGACATAAAGCGGTTTTTTACCCAGCCGATCCCGTACAAAATGGAGCTGGTGCAGTTTACGGTCCCATAAAGTAAAGGCAAACATGCCGTTTAGTTTCTGCAAAGCCTGATTAACGCCCCAATGATCAAAAGCCGCCAGAATAACTTCTGTATCGGAGCGGCCGCGAAAGGAAAGGCCGGCCTCTTCCAGTTCCCGTTGCAAATTTTGAAAATTATAAATTTCGCCATTATAGACAATCATATAGCGGCCGCTTGCCGATCCCATCGGTTGATGGCCCTCGGAAGACAGGTCAATGATCGAAAGACGCCTGTGAAGCATTACGAGAGGGATGTCAGGGTCTTGCCACAATCCTTCGTCATCCGGCCCGCGATGAGAAATAGCCCGCGCCATAGCAGAGCCAATGCCCTGCATTTCCTGCCGGTCATGAGAGTGTTTCGTTTGAAAAAATCCTGCAATACCACACATAAGGGAATTTACTCTACAGCTACTGGGGCAAAGTGAAAACAGATGATAGTCCCCTATCGCCCAAATTTTACTCTTTTTTCATAAATATGTTATACTGTTTTATAATAAAAAAGAATAGAGGTAGTGAAAATAATGGATATTAAACTTTATATGAGTAAGGCTGAAGAGATCGTTTTTGTCTGTGACGGTGTGTTTACAAAACCTGTTGAGACGGTCGTTCTGGATTGTGAAAGACAGCTTCTTTCCCTGCGGTTTGAAAATGAACCGGATCTAATGGAACTTAATTGTCATGTTGATTATGAGCTTGCCGAACATATGGCCGGTCAGGATTTTTGCACCATGGGTTACATGGACGAAGGAAAATTGATGGGCGCAACATTTGCCCGTTTTGAAACAGTGAATGCTGTCTCATAATAAATTAAAGGCAATAAATTAAAAGGAGTGTGTGAGATGAATATACCAACACAAAGCGCGGAAGATATTGTACAGAGCGCCATGGAAGCGCCGGATCAGCCCATACAACACGCCAATACGCCGCTTGGGCCCCGTTCATTGGCAGAAGGCTTGCTGGTGAGGGCAACAGAGGAATCTATGGGAGCTGCCATGAATACAAAACTTCATACAGACATGCAGATTGGCAATGAAGCGCGCGCTGTTACAAGGGAGGTTGCGGCAGAATTCGGACCTGAAGGACAAGAGCTCGGCCAGACAAATGCGGCTGATAATGAATTTAAAAAGGCGCAGGGACATAATCAGGATGCCGTCAAAGCAGATTCACAATATGTTGCTGCAGAATCCCGTGTCAGTTCTCTGAATAAAATTATTGAGAATGTTCCCAAGCCGCCGGATATGTCCGGTATGGGATAAAAACCTTGCGGTCATGGCTTATAAACCTTAAGACTATCTCCTTTCTGAAGGGAGCTTTGTACACGTGAATATTGACCTGCTTTTTACAGCACAGCATGAATGCGGTCTGGTGAGTGATGAAAGCTTTCATGCGCCAGTGGCAGGTATTATGTACGATGCGCAGACGGGTTTTATAAATCTGGAATTTTCCGATGCCGATTCCATGGAGCTTAATATCCCGGTAGAACAAGGATACGGTCAGCAACTGACCCGCACTATTGAAATGCATGTTGGTATTATCGAGGACGGTACGATTGCCGATAATCGTCAGGTGCCTATCGTTTTGCTCAATGATCCCTTTGGGGGCGGTAATGCCGGAACCTTCGCTGTAAAGCCCTCCCGTTCGGTTATGGCCTTTGAAACATTTATGAAGAATTGCAGCAGCGGTCAACCCGTTAACCGGGATGATTTGGGTGATGAAGATTCTGCTAACAGCGTTATGGGCGGCATTAACCCGGCGGTTCTTCAGTTCGCACCGCATCTGGCCCGTCAACGGACAATGGAAGCCGCGCCGAAACAACAGCTTGCGCCTAAAGGCCCCGCTATGGGTATGGGCGGTGGAGGAGGAGGCGGCAGCAATGTCGTGCGCCGTATTCAGAAAAGTAATGAGTCCGGCTCAACAGATGATGAGAAATAGGGCTTATTTTTTTTGTGATTTTCTAATTTTACGCCATTTAGCGACATTGCTATTATGCTCTTTCAGTGTTTTGGCGAAGAGGTGCCCGCCAGTACCGTCAGCCACAAAATAATAAAAATCATGTTTCTCCGGGTTTAATACCGCTGCGAGGGATTCTTTTCCCGGATTGGCAATCGGGCCCGGCGGCAAGCCGGTATATTTATAGCTATTGTAAGGGGACTCAAATTTCAGGTCTTTTGTCAGTAAACGACGACCCAGAGGGCCTTTGCCGTTATCCTGTATTTCCCCGCCTGTTATTGCATAAATGACTGTCGGATCGGATTGCAGTTTTATCCCTTTGCGCAGACGGTTGATAAAAACGCCGGCGACACGTTGGCGTTCGGGAGCCACGCCGGTTTCTTTTTCAACGATAGAGGCTAGAATGACAGCCTCGGCTTTTGAAAGAACAGGAATGTTTTCTGACCGGTTGTGCCAGAGTTCATCGAGTGTTTTTTCCAGAGCCTTTTGCATCTGTTCCAGCTTGGCTGTTTTCGTGTCACCGCGTACATAGTTGTAGGTTTCCGGCAATAAGGACCCCTCGCGCGGAATATTTGTGAGCGTTCCGGCTAAACCGGGTTCCGCGTTTAGAAGATTAACAATCTGCCAGCTTGTGAGTCCTTCGGGAATTGTAAATTGCCGTTGATAGACAATGCCGGAACGCAGCAGGTCGACGATTTCCTCTGCGCTCATACCGGGTTTTAAGAGATACTCTCCGGCTTTCAAATAGGCATCTACTTTAAGCAGGCGCGTTCCTATGGCAATTATATGAGAGCTCCTTGTCGCATCTTCAAAGAAAAGCTTTGCGGCGATCTCGTTTACAGAGTCCCCACGCTCGACAACAAATAATGTCTCTTTTTGTAAAGGCCCGGCCTTCGTATATTCGTCATAGGCAAGTGCGAATACAATACCGCCGCCTATGATGGCGGCGAGAAAAAGAAAAACAAGGAGAGCTAAAAGCTTACGCATTTAAACAGCCCGCATCACGAGGCTCGCATTTGTTCCGCCAAATCCAAAGGAATTGGACAGCACTGTTGTGACTTTCTTTTCTTTTGCCACTTTCGGGATAAGATCAATGCCCTGACAAGGTTCGGAAATATTTTCAAGATTGAGTGTCGGCGGCAGGATTCCGGTATTGATCGCCTTGATGGCGTAAATGGCTTCCACGGCCCCGGCGGCCCCTAATAAATGACCAATCGCTGATTTTGTAGACGACATGGAAACTTGTTCAATTGCCGAACCGAAGAGGCGCTTTACAGCCGTACACTCAATGCCGTCTCCTACGGGCGTAGAAGTGCCATGAGCATTAATGTAACAGATGTCCTCCGGGTTTACTTCAGCCCGCTTCAGGGCCGCTTGCATGGCCCGGAATCCACCATTGCCATCCGGTGCCGGTGATGTGATGTGATGTGCGTCACCCGACATGCCGTAACCTATAATTTCTGCATAGATATGCGCACCGCGTGCTTTGGCGTGCTCATATTCTTCCAGAACAACAACGCCGGCGCCTTCGGCGATTACAAATCCGTCACGTCCTTCATCAAAAGGCCGAGATCCTTCTGTCGGACGGTCATTATAACCCGTAGACAAAGCTCTTGCCGCTGCAAAGCTTGCTACACCTAAACGGTTTACAGCGGCTTCAGAGCCGCCTGCAATCATGACATCGGCATCATCGAGGGCAATCATCCGTGCCGAATCGCCAATCGCGTGAGAACCGGTGGAACAAGCCGTAACAACAGAATGGTTGGGGCCTTTAAAGCCGTATTTTATGGAGACATGGCCGGAAGTCAGGTTAATGAGCATCGCCGGAACAGCAAAAGGAGACAGGCGGCGCGGCCCTTTTTCATGCAGGATGATAGAATTCTCATACATGGTACCCAGACCACCTATGCCGGCCCCGATTAATACGCCGGTGCGGCATAAAGATTCTTCGTCTTTAGGCAACCAGCCGGAATCTTCTATAGCGTCTTGTGCTGCTGCCATGCCATAGGTGATGAAGGTGTCCATTTTCTTTTGTTCCTTGCGCGGAACATAAAGATCGACATTAAATTCACCGTTTTGGGGGTTTTCATCTTCCGTTCGGGGAACAAGGCCGGCAATTCGTGAGGTAATATCTGATGCATCGAAATGATTGATATCACGGACACCGCTTTCACCAGCCGTAATACGTTTCCAGTTACGATCAACCCCCACACCAAGAGGCGTGACCATCCCCATACCCGTGACAACAACGCGTCTCATGGTATAACCCAAAAAAATGAAAAAAAGAGCCTACTGTCTTCAAAAAAACAGAGCTTGTTACTCAGCTGCGTTTTCTTTGATGAAGCTTACGGCATCACCAACAGTCTGAATTTTTTCGGCCGCGTCATCAGGAATTTCAACATTAAATTCCTCTTCAAACGCCATGACCAATTCCACTGTATCTAGAGAGTCTGCACCCAGATCATCAATAAAGCTGGCGGCCTCGGCCACTTTTCCTTCATCAACACCCAGATGTTCTACAACAATCTTTTTTACGCGTTCGGCAATGTCACTCATCGCTTTTCCTTACTTTTTGTTACGTTATTCCCAAAATGGACGGAGCGGACTTTAATCATCCCTTTCCTCCAAATCAAGCGATTTGTTGAAGTAGCATGATGATCCGGTAAACACCAGAGTTTTCAAGCTGCAAGAAAGCGCTTGATGTGGATAAACTCATTCACGATCTCATCGGCGCCAGCCTTTTTTAATTTTTCGGCTGATATATTCTTGTCCTCAGATGTTCCTGTAAAGCCGATGGCGCGCATACCGGCGGCCTTAGCGGCAAGAACGCCAGCCTCACTATCCTCTACAACAATTGTGCGGGATGGCTCTGTTCCCATTTTATGAGCGGCCAGCAGAAATAAATCAGGGGCCGGTTTCGGGTTTTTAACCTGATTTTTTGTAAATATGTGTGCTATTGGGAAACTTGTACCAAAGCCTGCTATTTGTAATGAAGATATGACATTTTGTCGCTCCCCGTTGGACGCGACGCATATTTTGAAATATTGCCCGACATAATCGACAGCTTCATATGCCCCTGCAACGGGCTTTAAATGCTCGGCCATGCCGTCATTGACACGGGCAATGCATTGGGCTGCCATATCAGAAGGAAAAACATGGTTATGCTTCGCAGAAATATCTGCAATAAGGCCTGTAAGCGTTTTTCCTACAAAATGAGTATAAGCATGTTTAAGGTCATATTGCGGAAAACCATGCTCCGTCAACATATCACAGAAAACCTTGTTGTTCAGATATTCACTATCAACCAGTGTGCCGTCACAGTCAAAAATAACAAGGTCGAAAGACATTGAAATTACCACCTAAATCATCGCCATGCCGCCATTGACGTGGATCGTCTGCCCGGTTACGTAAGCACCGCCCGCGCCAGCCAGATAAGTCGCTGCTGCGGCAATATCTTCAGAGGTTCCCATGCGCCCCATGGGAATAGTAGCGTTAATCTTGTCTTTCTGTTCATCGGTCAGCTCATTCGTCATGGCTGTTGCAATAAAACCCGGTGCAATACAATTTATGGTAATGCCCCGACTAGCCACTTCTGCGGCCATGGCTTTTGACCAGCCGATCATCCCGGCTTTGGAAGCGCAGTAATTTGCTTGTCCCGGGTTGCCGGTCACACCAACGATGGAGGAAATATTAATAATCCGGCCCCAGCGGTTTTTCATCATGCTGCGTTGTACGGTTTTGGCAAGACGAAACGGCGCGGTCAAGTTAACATCCAGAACATCCTGCCAGTCTTCATCCTTCATGCGCATGGACAAACCATCGCGCGTTAGCCCTGCGTTATTGACAAGAATATCAATCCGCCCCATCACTTCGAGCGCTCGTTTTACGAGATCATCAGCCGCCGCGGCGCTGGAAAGGTCGGCGGGCAGAACATGAACTCGTTCATCCAGTTCCCCGGCCAGCGTTTTTAGTTTTTCCTCATTCCGGCCAGAGAGTCCCACTGTTGCGCCCTGTGCATGTAAAGCACGTGCAATTGCGCCCCCGATTCCGCCGGTTGAGCCTGTTACCAGTGCTGTCTTGCCTGTTAAATCAAACATTCAATGCTACTCCTTGCTCTTTTTGATGATCTAATATAATCCACCGGTGCCCACAGTGGCGCTATCCTGTGTCGTGCTGCTGCTGAGTGAGGGCATAAGGCTTATGCCTTTGCCGTCCAGAATATACATTTTATCGGTGGGTTCGGTGCCCGACAGGAAGGCTTCCCAGATTATACGTTCATCACCCGGCCGAGAACGGGCACCCGTTTGGGCGTTGATTTGGACCTGACGGATACCGGAGGGTATCCGGAACGGGATTGGCGGCGTGCCTTCCAGTGCTTCTTTCATGAAGTCACGGAAAACAGGAACAGCCACAGATGACCCTGTTTCTTTTCGCCCTAGTGTTTTTGGTTCGTCAAAGCCGATAAAAACACCGACAGCTAGATCGGGAGAAAAGCCGATAAACCATGTATCGCGTGATTCATTGGTGGTACCGGTCTTTCCCGCCAGGGGGCGGCCCAAAGCCTTA
Source organism: Alphaproteobacteria bacterium (assembly GCA_021776075.1). Lineage (GTDB taxonomy): Bacteria > Pseudomonadota > Alphaproteobacteria > Micavibrionales > Micavibrionaceae > JAJFGQ01. The sequence goes on from JAJFGQ010000014.1 coordinate 10,773, forward strand.
ATACGCACACCGGTGCCCCGCTGTACGACACCTTCTAGCATGGAAACAATCTGGTAAGCTTTGCGCGGGTCGGCCAGTTGTTGACGTGTATCAGGGATTTCCGGTGTTTCCTGTTCCGTCCATTCAATCAATTTTCCGCATTTGTCACAAGGGCGGGTATCGTAGCTGAAAATAGTTTTTCCACGGCGGTCCTGAATCCGGTCGATCAAAGTGGGGTTTACTTTTTTGCCGCCGTTCACAAACTGGGCATAGCCTGTCAATAACCGCAGCAGGGTCGTTTCTCCAGAACCTAGTGCGTTCGCCAGAAGGGGGGACATATCTGTAATAACGCCAAATTTTTGCGCATATTTGACAATATCAGGCATGCCTACAAAATCGGCTAGCCGGACTGTCATTAGATTACGTGATTTTTCAATACCAACGCGAATGGGGGTGGGGCCGTAAAATTCGTGCGTATAGTTTGCTGGCCGCCATTTTCCCAGTCCCGGTCCCTGATCAATGACGAAAGGGGCGTCCAGAACCAAGGTTGCCGGCGTAAATCCTTTATCCAGAGCGGCGATGTAAACAAAGGGCTTGAAGGCAGAGCCCGGTTGCCGCCAGGCCTGCGTGGCACGGTTAAATTCGCTGCCTTTGTAGCTCCACCCGCCTTCCATGGCGAGAACCCGCCCTGTATGGGGGTTGAGGGCGACAAGGGCACCATTGACTTCAGGAATTTGGCGCAGGCCGTAAACTTTTTCGCCGTCGGCCTCTACCTGTTCAACCATGATAACATCGCCGGTTTTAAGGACATCACGAACGGATGTGACATCCGGCCCGGTTAATCCCTTTTTTAACGGCTTTCTGGCCCATAACAGATATTTGAGCAGAATTTTGTCTTTTGATTTATCCGAAAAAGAAATTGAAGCCTCTTCCGCCGTTGTTTTTGTGACGAGGGCCAGTTTCCAGCTTTCCGGCAGGTCAGCAGGATGAGGATAGGAAGCAAGGCGGTTGGTCCAGTCATCAAGCGAGTCAAAATGTGAGAGCGGTCCGCGCCAGCCATGGCGACGGTCATAGGCAAGCAAACCTTCCCGTAGAGTCCGCCGGGCAATTTTTTGCAAACGGGGGTCTATGCTGGTACGGACGGCCAGCCCGCCCCCATACAGGCCGTCTTCCCCGTAATGATCAATCAGTTCACGCCGGACTTCTTCCGCGAAATAAGGTGCATTAATCACATTTGTATTATTGCGCCGAATGATACGCAAAGGGGCGGCTTTCGCCAGTTCAGACTGCCCTTTTGTAATATAGCGGTCTTCGGTCATACGTTCTATAACCCAGTTACGGCGGGACATAGCCGCATCATGGTGTCGCACGGGGTGGTAATTATTTGGAGCCTTCGGTAAGGCCGCCAAAAAAGCAACTTCAGGGATCTGCAATTCTTCCAGTGATTTGTTAAAATAGTTCAGTGCAGCGGCGGCGACTCCATAGGAGCCTTCTCCCAGATAAATTTCATTTAAATAGAGTTCCAGAAGACGGTCTTTGCTCATAGCCCGTTCCATCCGAAAGGCCAGAATAGCCTCACGGATTTTACGGCGAAAAGAGACTTCGTTTGTCAGCAGAAAGTTTTTAGCAACCTGTTGGGTAATTGTAGAAGCCCCGACCGGACGACGGCCCGTGCCCATATTTTTGATATTGGAAATAGCAGCGCGGGCAATCGCGGTATAGTCAACACCCTGATGGGAGTAAAAATTCTTATCTTCGGCAGAGATGAAGGCATTTTTGGCCATGTCAGGAATAGCTTCGATCGGAACAAAAATCCGCTTTTCCTGTGCAAATTCGGACATGAGCCGTCCGTCGCCGGCATAAACGCGTGTGACGACCGGGGGTTTGTAATCTTTGAGTTTGCTGTAATCAGGTAAATCCTGCCCGTAATAGGAAATAGTATAAATAGCACCGCCGATGGCGCCGACGACGCCCAGCATACCGAATGAAAACATTGCCAAAAATGTATACCAAAGCCACCGCATGCCTTTCATATGACACAGGAATAGGGCAGAAGAAAGGATTTTATCGTAAAAATATTAGGCTGCTTTGCCTATTATATCTGTAATGGGGCCTTCTGCACGGCCATGGATGAACTGATCGACATATTCGTTATCGGTGTGGTCCAGTTCTCCAACGGGGCCGCACCAGATAATCCGGCCTTCGTGAATCATAGCGATGACATCGGCAATTTTACGGGCGCTGGCCATATCATGTGTGATGGACAGGGCCGTTGCGCCCAGCTCTTTGACGCTTTTTATAATAAGTTCATTGATAACGTCAGCCATAATGGGATCAAGACCTGTTGTGGGCTCGTCAAAAAAGAGAATTTCCGGGTTGGCGGCAACGGCGCGGGCCAGGCCAACACGTTTTTGCATACCGCCGGATAGTTCTGCTGGGTAAAGGTCCCCTACCTGTTCATCAAGACCGACGGCTTTCATTTTTTCAAGAGCAATTGCCTGCGCATCATTACGATCCATGCCACGTCCCTGTACCAGGCCGAAAGCCACATTTTCCCAGATTTTCATGGAATCAAAAAGGGCGGCTCCCTGAAATAACATGCCGAATTTTTTCATCAGACGGTTCCGGTCACGCGCATCAAGCCCCATAGTTTCACGCCCGTCAACCATAATGGAACCTTCATCAGGGTGAAGAAGCCCCAAAACGCATTTCAGCATAACGGATTTCCCGGTTCCTGAGCCACCGATGACGACCAGTGATTGGCCTTGCGGTACTTTTAAATCAATGCCCCGAAGGACTTTTTTGGAGTTAAAAGACTTTTTGACTCCGCAAAGTTGCAATTTACAGGATTCAGGAATTTCTTTTTCTTCCTGTTTTGCTGTTTGATCGGTGGTAGTGGTCATGAGAAAAATACCTGTGTCAGGATATAATTGAAGATCAGGATCAGAATAGAAGCGGAAACAACGGCATTTGTTGTGGCAGCCCCGACACCTTGTGCGCCGCGTTGAGAATTAAAGCCGTGATAACAGCCCAACATAGCAACAACCAAACCAAAAACGCCGGCTTTAACCAGACCGGAAACGACGTCGATGGTCTCCATCATATTCCATGTTTGGGTCAGGTAATTTCCGGGGCTGAAGCCAAGATTATAGATGCTGACAATATAGCCGCCAAAAACGCCGATAATATCACCGACAAGGACAAGAACCGGTAACATAAGTGTGCCCGCAATGATACGGGGCGCGATGAGATATTTGAACGGATTAACGGACAGGGTTACCATCGCATCGATTTGTTCTGTAACGCGCATTGTTCCGATTTCGGCGGCCATCGCGGCCCCCACACGTCCGGCAACCATCAGCCCGGCCAGAACCGGGGCAAGCTCACGCGTAACAGAAAGGACGACAACACCGGCGACAGCGCCTTCGGCATTAAAACGTGCGAAACCTGTGTAGCTTTGCAAGGCCAGAACCATACCGGTAAACAGGGCGGTCATCCCGACAACAGGCAGGGAGTAATAGCCGATATCAATTAATTGTCGTCCGATCAGACGCGGAAAAAAAGGCGGTAAAAAAACATGAAGAACTGATTGCGCCATAAACATAGCTAAGCGCCCCACGGCTAGAAAAAGATTCACAATGGTGTGGCCAATGGCCTCACAGGAATCAAGAACATAGTCTGTTACGGGCTTACAGTTTTTTATGCAATCTTCAACGGTGCGGTCGTGTTTTGTGTCGGCGTCCATAGCTATCAGCTCAGTTGTAACGGTTTTCATTTTTCAAGACGTTAGAATATTTTCAGACGATCGTCTAGCAGCAAGATATTTTGCATATTTTTTTCATTGCTGGTATATGTTCTGGAATTAAGGAAAAGGAGAAAGAAAAATGTTGGATTGGAAGCGCAAAATAAAGGGTCAATATATTTCTTTGAAGACAAGGGGGACCCTGCTTTATCTGGCCGCATTGGAAAAATTTTCAAGTACACGTGTTTCCATGGCCGTCACGGCCTCCATCCTTCAGAAAGACGAATATAGCCATTTGCTCAATGAACAGGATCGTTTGCCGGCTAAGGCTTTTGTTGGCCCGTACGCGGGAGATCAGGAGGACGCTATTCCTCATTATGAACATTTTGACATCAAAATAGAGGAAGGAATTGATGAGGACTATGTACAAGTCCAATTGCCGTCAGGATGGTCCATAAAACCCCGGACGACTGATAACGAGTCTCTGTCGCCCGGTTTATTTGATTCTCAGGACAGAGAGCGGGGTACGATTGTCTGTATCCCTGTTGAGCCGGGTTATCGTTATATCGATTTAAAGCGCCGTTTTAATTTTGATGCCAGAAGCGGGTATAATTACGAAACAGATACAGGTACATGCTTGTTTATTGATTTTAACGATAATGATAAGAACACAAAGTTTCGTCTGGAGTGTGACTATTCTATTCTTCCAGAGCTCAATCATATTGAAAGCGAGATCGTTTCAGAGGCTAACCGTGTTTTTCAGGCGCTGGCTCCTCATGCGGATGACCCCAGTGCTTATTGGGGGTCCGATATAAATCTTCAGGAGAGGTTAAAAGCAGAGCTGGAAAAGACTCTAAGGGCGATGGACGGGAAAGATATCTGTGTTAGCGCGCTGACCTTTTCCTAGGATAAGTAGCGTCGCTGATACCGCGTTCCCAGATTTGTCAGGACCTCATAGCCGATTGTGCCGGCAGCTTTGGCCAGATCGTCGGCGCTTTGATGGGGGCCGATGACTTCCAGTTTTTCATTTTCCAGTGGCGTTTTATCCCCCATATCAACGGTGACAAGATCCATGGAGACACGCCCCACAATGGGACAAGGACTGCCTTTGTAATAAAGGATTCCTTTGTTTCCCAAAGCCCGTAAAAAGCCGTCTGCATAACCAAGGGCAACGGTGGCTAATGTTGTGTTTTTTTCGATACGGTGCGTAGCGCCGTATCCAACGTTCTCTCCTTTAGGGGCGGTACGTAGCTGTAAAATTCTTGTTTTCAGCGTTACAATAGGCTTCATCGGATTGTTTATTTCCGGCGTGGGGTTGAGTCCGTAAAGCGCCATACCGGGCCGTACCATATCGAAATGATAATCAGGGGAGCGAAAAATACCAGCCGAGTTGGCGAGTGATTTTTGCGCTTGCGGGAAGTGTTTGGCAATTTTTACAAAGCGTTCATATTGCGTGTGTGTCATCGTGTTTTCCTGCTCATCCGCACAGGCAAAATGGCTCATAATAAGTTTTATAGTCAGGTTTTTATATTGAGACGATCTCTCAAAAAATTTTTCTATTTCATCAGAACCTAGACCCAGCCTGTTCATGCCCGTATCGCAATGAATGATAGCAGGCAGGTTTGTCTCATTCTGTTTTGCTACAGTCTGCCAAGACTCTATCGCGGAAAGTGAGTTAAGAACCGGTGTAAGATTATGGTGGAGATAGTCTTTTTCTGTGCCGGGAAAAATGCCGTTTAGAACAGCGACGGGTTTATCTGTCATAGAGCGCAGATCAAAAGCCTCATCCGGTGTGGCGACGAAATAAAACGGGCAGTTTTGTTTCTCCAATACAGACACAATTTGTGCCACGCCCAACCCATAAGCGTCGGCTTTGACAATACCGGCGGCTTGGCAATTTGGGTTCGTACGGTTTGTTAACAGAGTGTAATTATGGGCGAGGGCTTTTAAATCAATACTCAGCCACGCAGAGGCCAAATCGTTTAGGGGTCGGGGCCCTGACATTAGCTATGTTGTCTATCAAGGTCAGAAAAACGAGTCAGGTTTGGATCGAAGAAGAGTGTTTCTTTGCCAATAGGGCCGTGTCGTTGTTTTGCAATAATCACTTCTGCGACGCTGGCTGTTTCCTGAAGACGCTGTGCCCAGCTTTCATGGCGCTCGTAAAATTTTTCATCGCTTTCCGAGACTTTTTGCGAAGGTTCTTCACGGGATAGATAATATTCTTCGCGGTAGACAAACATTACAACATCCGAGTCCTGTTCAATTGAGCCCGATTCCCGTAAATCGGAGAGCATGGGTCGTTTGTCTTCCCGTTGTTCAACGGCCCGCGAGAGCTGGGAGAGCGCCAGAACCGGGATTTGTAATTCTTTGGCAATGGCTTTCAGGCCCCGTGTAATTTCAGAGACTTCCTGTACCCTGTTTTCCAGGCCCTGCCGTGAACCGGATCCCCGCAGGAGTTGCAGGTAATCAATGACCAGAAGGTCCAGTCCGTGCTGCCGTTTAAGCCGTCGTGCCCGCGTGCGGATGGCGGCAATGGATTGGGCTGGTGTATCGTCAATATAGAGGGGAACCTGTGCCAGCTTTTGACTGGCTTCAACAAAGCGCCGGAAATCGTCTTCCTTAATTTGTCCTTTGCGAATAGCGTCGCCGGATATGCCGGACTGATCGGACAGAATCCGCGCAGCAAGTTGGTCTGCTGACATTTCCAGTGAGAAAAAGCCGACAATAGCGCCTTCTTTACCTCCGGTTTCTGCATATTTTTTTGCCGCATTAAAAGCAATATTCGTTGCCAAAGCAGTCTTGCCCATGGAAGGGCGTCCGGCGAGAATTAGTAAATCAGAAGGATGCAGACCGCCAAGCTTTTGATCGACATCCCGCAGGCCTGTGGTAATACCGGTGACATGGCCATCGCTTTTATAAGCAATTTCCGCAATTTCGATTGCTGTTAAAACCGAATCGCGCAGTGTAGCAAATCCACCGCGAATCTCACCGCTTTCCGCTAGTTTGAATAAACGGCTTTCAGCCTGCTCAATTGTGCTGATGGCATCACGGTCTAGCGTATGCGCAAAGGATTCGTTCACAACGTCTTCACCTAGCGTGATTAATTCACGCCGCAAATGCAGGTCATAAATTGTACGGGCATAGTCTTCTGTATTCACGATCGTGACGACACTGGCCGCCAATTCAGCCAGATATTCCTGACCACCGACCGGGATTAAATCCTCATCTTTTTCAAAGTAGTTTTTCAAAGTAACGGGGCTGGCTGTCTGGCCGCGCTCGACCAAAACCATAATGGCTTCAAAAATTCTTTGATGGGCCGGGACGAAGAAATGCGGAGGTCTTAAAAAGTCACCCACTTTTTCAAGGCTACGGTTGTCAACAAGAAAAGTACCCAACAGCCCCTGCTCTGCCTCCAGATTATGAGGAAGCATACGATAATTTTGTCTGGAATTTTGCCCGGAATTTTGCCCGGCTTCCATGGTCGCGGAAGGTATTTCTTTCACAGGTCTTTCTATTGTGGCGTCTTTTGTCATGACAGGAAGGTACAAGAGGATAGTCAATTGTTACCAGCATTTCTTTATTTTACCCTGTGAATAACGGGGACGTTTTTTTATAGCCGTGCTGTCGTTGTAGGCTGGGGTAAGTTGAATAGATACTCTGCCGGACCCCCTTAGTTGGGAGTGGCCCGGCATTTTACAGATGTATACGGTCAAGTTTGGGGGTGGGCGTTTATCGCTGACCCGGCTTGCTAGGCTTCAGTTTCTTCCTTTTCTTCGGAAGAGTCTGAATCAGACTCAAGCTCAGGCCCAGGCTCAGAAGAAACCTCTTCTTTTGCCGCCTCTTTTTCAGCTTTTTCAGCTTCTTTTGTCGCTTTGGTTTCAGCTTTGGCTTTGGCTTTTACATCTTGTTCTTCGGCCTTTTTAGCGTCTTCTTCGGCTTTTTGTTTTTCTGCTTCTAAAGCGCCTTCTTCAAGCATGCCTTCCTTGATTTCCTCTGCAATTGCTTCTGCCGCATTTTCAGCTTTTTCGGGTGCAACTGTTTCAGCTTGTTCGTGGTCTGCCAGTAAAGCCTTACCGCTCTTGGCTTGTAATTTTGCCTCTTCTTCAGAGCGGGCAATGTTAATTGTGATATTTAGTTTAACTTCCGGATGAAGCGCGATCGTGACGGGAAACAAGCCAATCATTTTATAGGTGCGGTTCATTTCGATCATGTTGCGTGTAATATTTTCGCCGCTTTGGTCGGTGATGGCCTGCGCAATATCACGCGCCGTAACGGAACCATATAGCTGTCCGCTTTCAGAAGCATGACGGATCATTGAAACCGTTAAGCTTTCAAGTTTTTTGGATTGCTTTGCGGCGTCTTTTTGCTTTTCGGCACTGGCTTTTTCAAGTGTTGATTTTTGCGTTTCGAAATAAGCGATATTGTCTTTTGTCGCCCGTAAAGCTTTCTTGTGCGGCAACAAATAGTTGCGCGCATATCCCGGTTTAACTGTTACCGTATCACCCATTTTCCCCAGAGTGTCTATACGTTCCAGCAAAATGACTTCCATTGCAGCAGGCATGGTTTATATCCTTTTCGTTCCTAAAATTTATGAGCGAGAATTGTCTATTTCCTGACGGAGATAGGGCAAAAGCGCCATGTGGCGTGCTCGTTTTATGGCCGTGGCCAGTTCACGTTGTTTTTTGTTGGAAACGGACGTTATACGGCTTGGCACAATTTTGCCGCGCTCCGATATATAACGGTCCAGCGTTCCTGTATCTTTCCAGTCGATAGTCTGCGCGTTCTCTCCTGAAAAGGGGCAGGTTTTTCTACGTTTAAAAAACGGACGTTTGACTGTAGGGGCATCAGAAGCAGTCATTATGCAGCCTCCTCTTTTTCTGGTTTTGTTTCTGGTTCCGGTTTCCGCTCTGGGCTTTTGCGGTCATAATCTCTGTCTCCGCTTTTGCGCACCATAACAGAAGGCCCTTCGGATAATTTATCTTCCTTTACGCTCAGGAAGCGCAGGATATCTTCGTTCAGGCGCATATGGCGTTCCATTTCAATGAGCGCCGGTGGTGGCGTATCGGATTCAATCAGAACATAATGGCCCTTGCGATTTTTATTGATACGGTAGGCAAGGTTGCGAAGGCCCCAGTTTTCAGTTTTGTGGATTTTGCCGTCGCCATCTTTGATAATTTTGCAGAAAACCTCAGTCATATCGTCGACTTGACTCTGGCTAAGCTCCTGCCGTGCGATAAACACGGTTTCATAGTAAGGCATTGTTTTTATCTCCTCCCGGTTTTATTTTTGTCATTCCGACCCCGTGCCGGACGCTCAAAAACAAAGCTGACACCGCCTTTGGCATCAGCGAGGTTTACGGAATGCACGCACTATACGGATTTTACGTGGCAAATCAAGAAAATTATTGCGTGTTACTTGTTGTTGGAATTAGCGCTGCTGCTTATGACGCGAGTCTGGAAGGCGGCCCAGGCTGATTTACGGGGCGCTTTATCCGTATTCAGGCGTAGAAGCTTACGTAAGGCGGCAGCAAGCTGCATGCGGCTGACATCAGGGCTTTGCAGGGCTGTGTTTTTGGCAGCGTCTCCGTTATGTGTCTTTCTTTTTTGTGGCAAAAGAAGGCGAAAAGACGTCTGGTCGCCGTCGAGATGAAGACGGATTTTGTTGTTTCCCATGGAACTCATAAATGGATACTCCCTTGTTTGGCTTGTTATCATTATTCTTTTTTACAAGCCCTCTATCCGTTCATCCTTCTTTATAATTAATAAAAAGGGACGAAAGGCTCAGGAATCAAGCCGTTATGGCGATCCTGACAAGTCTTCCCGGAAGGTTTGAACTTCAGTACTATCTCACAATTACTGGAAAAATACAAGTTTTTCATGTCTTGATCGTTTTTCGCCTTCAGGGTATCAAAGGTGATGTTAAAGAGAGGATAAACGGTTATGCGTGCATTTATTTTCCCCGGTCAGGGGTCGCAGTTCATTGGGATGGGGCAAGATCTTGCCGAGGCCTTTCCGGATGCCCGGCATGTTTTTCAGGAAGTGGATGATGCGTTATCTCAAAACCTGACAAAAATTATGTTTGAAGGCGTGGAAAGCGACCTGAATCTGACGGAAAACACGCAGCCGGCGTTGATGGCCGTTTCCATGGCGGTGCTCAGAATTTTAACGCAACAGGGTGGTGTTCAGCTTAAGGATGTTTGTGATTATGTCGCCGGGCATTCTTTGGGCGAATATTCAGCACTGACGGCAGCCGGCGCACTGGAACTGGCTGATACGGCCCGGCTTTTGAAATTACGGGGTCGGGCGATGCAGGACGCTGTGCCGGTCGGAAAGGGTGCGATGGCCGCTATTTTAGGACTGGAATTTGATGATGTGAAAGCCATTGCCGCTGCCGTGTCTAACTCTGAAATTTGTGAGGCGGCGAACGATAATTCTGTGGGGCAGGTTGTGGTCAGCGGCCATAAAGCTGCCGTCGCGGCTGCTATGGATCTGGCAACGGAACGCGGGGCGAAAAAGGCGATAATGTTGCCGGTGAGCGCGCCCTTTCATTGTGCTTTGATGGCTCCGGCGGCAGACAGGATGGCGGTTGTGTTGGCTGATTCTACGATTAAGGCTCCGGTTGTGCCTGTTGTTGCCAATGTAACGGCGCAGGCCGTTTCCGACCCGGACGAAATACGGCGTTTGCTGGTGGAACAAATCACAGGCGTTGTGCGCTGGCGTGAATCTGTTCTCTGGATGAAGGAACGGGGTATTTCTGAAATGGCCGAATTTGGCGCGGGCAAAGTTCTTTCCGGTCTTATCCGTCGCATAGACCGGGACATAGAAACCATTGTTGCCGGAACACCGGAGCAGGTGGAAACATTAATTGAAAGGCTTGCCGGCCCATGAACACTGTTTATACAGCTCTGGCACCGGACGCTCTTGGGCCTTATTCACAGGGTATGGAAACGGGCGGTTTTATTTTTACGTCCATGCAGTTGCCGATTGATCCGCAGCAACCGGAAAAGCTATATGAGGATATAGAAGAGGAGGCCGGGCGGTTGATTGATAATGTGTTTGAAATAGTGCGTGCCGGTGGCGGTGATCCCTCCTCGATTGTGAAGGTGACGCTTTACATGACGGATCTATCACATTTTGCGGCGGTGAATGACGTTTATGCCGGACGGTTTGGTGACCATAAGCCGGCACGTTCTGTCGTCAATGTTCCGGCTATTCCGAAAGGGTACAGGCTGGCTATGGAAGCGGTTGCTGTGAAACATGGATAAAACTGACAAAGAAACACTTTATTTGAACGGAAAGCTATTACTGGCTATGCCGGGAATGGGTGATCCGCGTTTTTATAAAGCGGTTATTCTGGTGTGCGCCCATGATGAAAACGGTGCTATGGGGCTGGTTCTCAATCACGTTATTCCGGGTCTTGATCTGGATCACTTATTGTCGCAGTTGAATATTGATCTGTCGGATAAGCGACAAAACAATAAAGAGGAAGGCCCTGTTATGGCGGGCGGACCGGTGGAAACAGCACGGGGTTTTGTTCTCCATTCGGATGATTTTAAAAAAGATGACACAGTTCAAATCAATGAAAAACTTGGCGTTACAGGAACAATTGATGCCTTGAAATCTATTGCGATGGGCGACAGGCCGGAGCAGATGCTCTTTATTCTGGGCTATGCCGGATGGAGCGAAGGACAGCTTGATAGGGAAATGCAGGATAATGTCTGGCTCATTGCCGAGGCCGAGTCTTCATTGATTTTTGATACGGGCGCAGAAGAAAAATGGACACAGGCTGTTCAAAACCTTGGTATTGACCCGGCCATGTTATCCGGCGAGGCGGGAAGAGCTTAGTTTTTAATGAGGCTCTTTGCTTCCTGATGCTCTGGCATATCGTGCAAACCGCCGTGCAGTTTTATGGTGATAGTTTCCTTCAGCTTCTCATCCTCTGTATTGTTCAATGCTCGCTCCCATTGAAATTGAGCTTCCAGACGCCGGTCTGTCTGCCAGTACACATCGCCCAGATGGTCGTTGATTGTTGTATCGTAAGGTTGCAATTCAGCGGCTTTTTCCAAATGCGGAATAGCCTCTTCGTAACGGCCCATCATATACAAAACCCACCCCAGAGAATCGGCGATATAACCATCGCCCGGCTGCAGGGAAAGAGCCATTTTAATCAGTTCCAGTGATTCTTCGAGGTTTTTGCCCTGATCTGCCCAGCCATATCCCAGATAATTTAAAAGATAAGGGTGGTTGGGCCGGAAAACAAGAGCGGCCTTTAAATCAGATTCGGCTTTATTCCAGATGCCTTCGCGCTCATAGGCCATGCCACGGGCATAAAGCAAATGCCAATATTCCTCCGGAATGTTATTACCAAGATGCTTTGCAGCCTTATTATACATTTTCAAGGCTTTCGAAAAATCTTCATCCTGACGGTAAAGGTCACCAATGCGAATTAAAGCGTCTACATCGTTTTTTTCCAGAAACAAACGGTTTAAAAGCGCCATAGCTTCATCCACACGGCCTGCTTCCATTAAAAGGTCGGAGACATAATGTTGAACCTCCAGATAATTTTTATCTTCTGGTCCAATTGTAGAGAAATAGTCTATTGCGGCATCGTAACGGCCATTGCGTGCCAAGGTGTTGGCGAGTAACAACCGTGCGTCCACAAAATCGGGATCAAGGGCCAGTGCCATATGAGCAAATATCTGGGCGCTGCCGTCATTCCTTTCCTGAGAAAGAATATGGGCCATATCGTACATAAGAAGGGCCGCACCCTGTGCCGGTTTTTCCGGTCGTAGATGAGACAACAGCGGTTTGATGTCTTCCGCATCAGTTTGCAAAGCCTTTTGTTTTTGTTCGATGCCCGTGTTTTTAGGGTCCTGAAGATAGATACCCTGATAAAGAGCCAAAGCCTGTTCTTTTTCTCCTAGTGCAGCGAAAAGGTCGGCGGCGCGCTCGGCATCTTGTGGTGTTATACTTCCGACAGAAACCATTTTATTGGCAAAAGCCAACGCCTCTTTCTGGTCTCCTATATATAACGAAATAAGGGCGCCCTGATAAAGATGCACAATTGTCGTATCAAAATCTTTTAGAGCACCCAGATTACCCTGCGCGGCTTGGGCCCACCCTGTAAGCAAGGGGCTAACAAAATCAGTAATATCGCCGGCAGGCATAACATCCAGATATTGAAGCGTTTGCTCCATATCGTCATGAGTCATTGAATTAACGGCCAGAATAAGGATAGCAAGGCTGTTTTTATCACCCATCTGAAAAAGGGCTTTTGCGCGATCTGCTGATTTTTGCAGATCTCCTGCTCCCATAGATAAAATCATGGACCGTTTTAGTAAATCAAAATTCTGCGGGTCCTGTTGCAGAACCTCGTCTAGATAGGTAATGGCATGTTCCCAGTCATGTTCTGACTGCGCAAAATGGCTTGATAGAAATTGCCCCGCGAAACCCTCAAGGGGGCCGTCGGAATCACCGCCTGCCGTTTGTAAAGCCGCTAGCTTGTAGGCCGTTTCTGTCCCATTCACATGGTCCGCGCAACCGGCGGCAATACAGCAAGTCAGGGCGCCAATCAGAAATAATCGTTTTTTCATGTCCATACCTTAAAATAGCCTGTATTCATTAAGAAATACTTGCTTTACATGTTGGGGTAGTTTGGCCCGCCGCCGCCCTGTGGCACAGTCCAGTCAATATTTTGCGCCGGATCTTTTATATCACAGGTCTTACAATGAACACAGTTCTGCGCATTAATAACAAACTTCTTTTCCCCGTTTTCTTCAATAATTTCATAAACGCCGGCAGGGCAATAGCGTTGGGCCGGTTCGGCATAATCAGGCAGATTTTTTTGGAGGGGCACAGAAGCGTCTTTTAATCTTAGATGCACAGGCTGGTTTTCCTCATGCATTGTATTGGAAAGATTGACTGATGAGAGCCTGTCAAAAGTCAAAATATTGTCCGGTTTCGGGTATTCTATAATCTTGCAGTCGTCTGCCTTTTTTAATTGTAAATGGTCCGCATGGTTTTTAAGTGTGTATGGCAAAAGCCAGCCGACCACTGTTTGAAAGGCCGCATGGATTACCCCCGGCCACAATCCCCGGGTAAAACCCGGACGGATATTGCGTTCCTTCTTTAATTCCTTCCATAGCCAACTTTTCTTTAGATTCTCGGTATAGAGAACACACTCTGCGCCGGGTTCCCCGTTTTCTGCTAAAGATTCGGCGGCAACCATACCGGATTTCATAGCCGTATGATTGCCTTTGATTTTAGGCACGTTCATAAAACCGGCCGTATCACCAATCAGCAAACCGCCCGGAAAGGTTAGTTTCGGTAGTGACTGAAATCCCCCTTCGACCATCGCTCGCGCCCCGTAAGATATCCGCCGCCCGCTTTCCAGATAGCATCGTATAGCGGGGTGGAGTTTAAAGCGTTGCATTTCCTGAAAAGGCGACAAATACGTATTTTGGTAATCTAGCCCGACCACAAAACCGATAGAAACCTGATTGTCAGCCATGTGGTACATCCACGAGCCGCCATAGGTTTTATTATCCAGAGGCCAGCCGATTGTATGCGTAATCAGGCCCTCTTTATGCCTGTCCGCCGGAATCTCCCAGATTTCCTTGATGCCAAGACCATAGGTCTGCGGGTCGCTGTTTTCGCGCAAATTAAATTTTTCAATTAGCGTTTTAGTTAAGGAACCATGACAGCCTTCAGAAAAGACGGTTTGTTTGGCGTGCAATTCAACGCCGGGCTCAAAATTAGCTGTTTTTTCTCCGTCCTTGCCAATTCCCATGTCGCCGGTTGCCACACCTGTGACGGCGCCTGTTTTATCGTAAAGCACCTCGGCAGCGGCAAAGCCGGGGAATATTTCAACGCCCAGGGATTCAGCCTGTTCTGCCAGCCAGCGCGCTAAATTCCCAAGGCTTATAATATAATTGCCATGATTGTTCATTTGCGGTGGTGTCGGTAGCCGAACGCTTTTGTTTTTCGTCAGAAAAAGAAATTTATCTTTTTGTGCTTTTGTTGCCAGCGGCGCGCCCTTTTCTGCCCAGTCAGGAATAAGCTCATCCAGCGCTCTTGGTTCAAAAACCGCCCCGGACAACAGATGGGCGCCGACCTCGGAACCTTTCTCAAGAATACAAACAGATAAATCAGCGTTCAGTTGCTTCAAGCGTATGGCGCAAGCCAGTCCGGCGGGGCCGGCACCGACAATAACCACATCATATTCCATACTTTCCCGGTCAGAGCGTATTGTTTCAGACATAATCTCTATGCCTCCTTGTTGTGTTGAGATAGTTTATCCTATAATCCTCCTGAAATCAGGATTTTTTACGTGATGATAAAACCAGATCAACAACCTCTGATCGCCGCTCTGCAGTGGCACATAGAAGTCGGCGCCGATGAGGTGCTGGCGGAGGAGCCCGTTGATGCTATGGCTATGCCTGCTCTGTCGCCACGGGATAATCCCAAAACATTACCGGTGGTGGCTAACGGATCTCGTCCTGTTCCCATAGATATACCATTGGGCGCGGCTGATGCTAGAATGCAGGCGATCAAGCTGGCCGCAGCGGCCCAAACACCGGAGGATCTGCGCGAAGCGATTGCCGGCTTTGACGGTTTGGCGATTAAAAAAACGGCCACCAATATGGTCTTTAGCGACGGCAATCCGAAAGCTCGTATCATGTTGATAGGCGAGGCACCGGGTGCCGATGAAGACCGCATTGGCAAGCCCTTTGTCGGTGTTAACGGTCAATTGCTTGACCGCATTTTGAAGTATATTAATCTGGACAGGAATGAAGAAGATCCGGAAAAATCCTTGTATATTTCAAATATTCTGAACTGGCGCCCACCGGGTAACCGCACGCCCAGCCCCGGTGAGATAGAGGTCAGCTTGCCTTTTATTGAAAGGCACATTGCCTTGATCCAGCCTGAAATTCTTATTTTTGCGGGTGGTGTCACGGCGCAAACGCTTCTGAACGAAACAACCGGTATTTCGCGTTTGCGGGGCCGGTTTCGTGACTACAAGCCATTAACAGACGGCATAGGCCATGTTCCTGTTCCTATTCCTGCTCTGGTGACCTACCACCCTGCCTATTTGCTTCGCACGCCTTCCCAAAAGCGGACTGTTTGGCAGGATATGCTGATGCTGCAACAAAAGTTTCGTGGGAAACCCGAGGTCTAAACCTTCCCGAATCTGTTGCTATAATACCACATGGTGTGGCGAAAATGTGTTGATAAGACCGCGGCATTGTGTGGTGCCCTATGGACTCTGATTCAAATTTCAGCTATTTCCAGTAATTATGCATAGTATCCGGGCAGAGAAAATGAAAAAGGTAGCGACCTTTCTTCTGGCGCTTATCATCGGAAGTTTTATACGGGTGGGGTCGGTTGATGCTTCAACGCCGTTGCCTGCTCAAAAGCCTGTGCTCTCATATGATACGTCTCCTCTTGTTTCGTCCTCTGTTACAAAGCCTATGCCAACGCCGTTAAAAAAGCCTGATTTTATGTCTCCGGGTGTTATGCAGCTTCTGGCTTTCGGGCAACCGCCCTTTCCGCGGAAAAAACCCATGACAGACCCTGATATATCCTTGTCTGCAAAAGATGCGGCCCTTTACAGTAAAATTTTTACCTATCAGGCAACGGCGCGATGGGAGCAGGCAAACGAACAGTTTGAAAAGCTGGAAGATTATCGTTTGCGCGGCCATGTCCTGTTCCAGCGTTATATACACCCCACGGCCTATCGCAGTCCCTTTGAAGAACTTGTCGGCTGGATGGATTTATATGCCGACCATCCGGGGGCAACCCGGATTTATAATTTGGCATTAGCCCGTATGCCGGACGACTTCAAGGAACCGATACGGAAACCTTTGAAAAACGAAGGTGTTAATGGATTTCTGGATATTCTGTCTGATAACGGCAAACGGTACGTTTCGTCTAAAAAACGGACAAAGGGACAGCGCCATGAAATGGACCGCTTATCCCGTGCTATTAAAAAAGACCTTGCCCGTGGTGCGCCGACCAAGGCCTATAAGCGGTTGCTGGAAGACTCGGCAAGTAAGTTTTTTGATGCCGTCGAATATGATCAACGCCGTGCTCAGATCGCCAATAGCTATATGTTGGTTGGCAAACTCGATAAAGCCCGCGATCTGGCCATAGCTAGCGCCCAGCGCTCAGGCAATAAAACCCCGACAGCCAGCTGGGTCGGTGGGTTGGTGGCCTGGCGGCAGGGTCACTATAAACTTGCGGCGTCTTTATTTCAGCTGACAGCAACATCGCCGCAGGCTTCGTCATGGACAGCCTCCGCAGGGTCGTACTGGACTTATCGTTCGCTTATGAGAGCGGGGCAAATCAGACAAGCTACGCCTTGGCTGCACAGTGCGGCAGCTCATCCGCGTACTTTTTATGGCCTGATTGCTACACGGGCTTTGGGGTGGGATTTTGATTTCAATTGGGAGATGCCGGCATTAACAACGGCCTATCAGGATAAACTCAAGAAAACGCGGGCGGGGCACCGGGCTATGGCTCTCGTTGCTTCCGGGCAATATCATCTGGCAGAGACAGAATTGCGGCAAATTAATCCGGGTAAGGACAAAGCAATGCGCAACGCTCTTCTGGCTTATGCTTATTATGCCGGCCTTCCTTCTTTTTCGATGAGGTTGGGGCAGGCTATCCAGAAGCCGCAAGGTGGTTTGTATGATGCTGCTTTGTATCCGCTGTCCCCCTGGAAACCGCAAGGCGGGTATAAAGTAGACAGGGCTTTGATTTATGCCTTGATTCGACAGGAGTCACGCTTTAACCCGATGGCAGAAAGCCGTAGCGGCGCAACCGGTCTGATGCAGCTTATGCCCGCCACAGCCAGCTATGTTTCCGGTCACAAAAGTTACCGCAACAAAAAGGGACAACATAGCCTGAAAGACCCGCAGACCAATCTGGATATTGGCCAGCGCTATGTTGAAAACCTTCTGTATCAGGATCATGTCGGTTCCGAGCTGTTCTCTCTTGTCATCGCTTATAATGCCGGGCCGGGCAATCTGAGAAAGTGGAAGCAGAAATTTTCTGCCATGCAAGATGATCCGCTTCTCTTTGTGGAAAGCATTCCCATGGCAGAGACCCGCGCCTTTGTTGAAAAAGTCATGGCCAATTACTGGATTTATCGTCTCCGCATGAAGCAAGGGATACCGTCTCTTGATGCTGTTACCGAAGGGCAATGGGCGCACTATATCCAGATGGATACGACCCGCCATGCGGCTGTTCCTACTCGTAAACCCGAAAGCAGACATAATTATAACTAACTGGATTATAACTAACTGGCATATTGATATCGGTTCGTTTAGGGTCAGGACCCTAGTTTAGAGTTTGTCTTTGGAAATAACGGGTTGGGAAACCATGAAAACAGTTAGTGATGTACGCTCCGAATTTTTAAATTACTTTGCCGGACAGGGCCATGAAGTTGTGCCCTCTGGCCCGCTTGTACCGCAAAATGATCCGACATTAATGTTTACAGCGGCCGGTATGGTGCCGTTTAAAAATCTTTTTACCGGGCTGGAAACGCGGTCTTATACCCGCGCAACATCGGCACAAAAATGCGTCCGGGCCGGCGGCAAACATAACGATCTTGATAATGTCGGTTATACGGCGCGTCACCACACTTTTTTCGAAATGATGGGGAATTTTTCCTTCGGCGATTATTTCAAGGAAGAGGCGATCAGCTTCGCGTGGGAACTGGTCAGTAAAAACTTTGCTATGCCAAAGGAAAAGTTGCTCGTGACTGTTCATTCCACGGACGAGGAAGCTGCCGAACTTTGGAAGAAAATCGCCGGTTTTTCTGACGATAAAATTATCCGTATCCCGACAGATGATAACTTTTGGCAAATGGGTGATATCGGTCCGTGTGGTCCCTGTACTGAACTTTTTTACGATCAGGGGGACACATTAGCTGGAGGCCCACCCGGTTCACCTGATGAAGACGGCGACCGGTTTTTAGAGTTCTGGAATCTTGTCTTTATGCAATTTGAACAGGAACCCGACGGAGAAGGTGGCCATATTCGCAAACCGTTGCCCAAGCCCTGCGTTGATACCGGTCTGGGATTGGAGCGTATGACGGCTCTTATGCAAGGCAAAACCTCCAATTACGATATTGATTTATTACGTTCGATTATTGAACATAGCGCCGACCTTACGGGCGTGGCTGCTGACGGTGAGGAAGCGCCGAGTCATCGTGTCATCGCCGACCATTTGCGTTGTAGTGCTTTTTTGATGGCGGACGGCGTTTTGCCCTCCAATGAGGGGCGCGGCTATGTCCTGCGTCGGATTATGCGCCGTGGGATGCGTCATGCTCATTTGCTGGGTGCAGAAGAGCCGTTGATGTACAAGCTCCTCCCAACATTGATTGGTAAAATGGGAGAAGCTTATCCTGAGCTCAAACGCGCCGAAGCTCTTATTACCGAGACATTAAAAATGGAAGAAACGCGTTTTGGTACGACGCTTGAACGCGGCTTGAAAATGCTGGATGAAGAAACGGAAAAGCTGTCTTCTGGCAAACTGTTTCCGGGTGATGTTGCTTTTAAACTTAATGACACATTTGGATTTCCGGTTGATCTGACACAGGATGCCCTGCGTGCGAAAGGCATTGCGGTTGATATGGAGGGCTTTGATCAATGTATGGAGAAACAACGTGCCGCTGCCCGGGCCAGTTGGTCCGGTTCCGGTGATGCCGCTACGGAAAAAGTATGGTTCGAATTGCTGGAGGAATGTGGTCCGACGGAGTTTCTCGGTTATAAAACGGAACAGGCCGAAGGGCAAATTCTGGCGATTGTTAAAGACGGGAAAAAAGTAGACGAACTGAAACAGGGCGAAGAAGGCATTATCATTACCAACCAGACGCCCTTTTATGGTGAGTCCGGTGGACAAACGGGGGATACGGGCACAGTTTCGACTGCTGATGGTGATCATTTTATAGTGACCGATACAAAAAAAATGCTGGGCAAGTTATTTGTGCATCATGGTCAATGCAAAAAGGGAGCCATTAAAACAGGTGGGGGTGTTGAAATGTGTGTTGATGACCGTCGCCGCAACGCTACCCGGGCCAACCATTCTGCCACACATTTGCTGCATGCCGCTTTGCGGGAAAAACTTGGCGATCATATCAGCCAGAAAGGCTCACTGGTTGATGCGAACAGGTTACGTTTTGATATTTCCCATCCCAAAGGTCTTGGTGATGAGGAAATCAGGGACATTGAAGAACGGGTTAATCATGAAATTCGGGCCAATACAAAAGTTGAAACACGACTGATGGCACAGGAAGATGCCATCGAAGCCGGTGCCATGGCCCTGTTCGGTGAGAAATATGATGAAGAGGTCCGCGTTCTGACTATGGGCGTAGACAATTTCTCCGTGGAATTGTGCGGCGGTACTCATGTCCGCCGGACGGGCGATATTGGCCTGATGAAAATCACATCTGAAAGTGCGCTGGCGTCCGGTGTGCGGCGTATCGAAGGCCTGACCGGCGAAGGGGCTTTCTGTTATCTGGAAGAGCAGGACCGGAAATTGCGTGATACGGCGGCTCTCCTTAAAACAGGTACGGCAGATGTCGTGGAACGCGTGAAGGCTCTGACCGATGAAAAGAAAAAGCTGGAAAAAGAAGTGTCCGATATGCGCCGTCAATTGGCAACGGGTGGTGGTGGAGAAGGGAGGGAATTGGTTGTTAAGACAAGAAAGAATGTTAAGAAAGATTTTGTCGTTTATTGGGATAATGTTGACCTTCCTGCAAAA
>JAJFGQ010000015.1 GCA_021776075.1 Alphaproteobacteria bacterium
ACTTCGCGTTTACCGGTGGCTGTAGCGGGGCTGATAATGCCCTGCTTTTCCATTTCCTCAATCATACGGGCGGCCCGATTATACCCCACCTGAAAATAGCGCTGAATAAAGCTGGTTGAGGCTTTGCGCTCCCGTGCGACCAGAGCAACGGCCTTATCATAAAATTCATCAATGGAGTCATTGCCGCCATCACCGCCGCCGAACAAAGCTCCCATAACCTCGCTATCGCCAAAATCGCCGCCTTCGGTGATCTCGTCCAGATAAGCCGGTTCACCCTGCGCTTTCAAAAAGCTGACAACACTTTCCACATCGTCATCCGATACAAACGGCCCATGAACACGGACCGCTTGTCCGCCGCTAGCCATATAAAGCATATCGCCCATACCCAATAACTGCTCCGCACCGCCTTCGTTCAAAATGGTGCGACTATCGACTTTGGAGGTCACCTGAAAGGAAATCCGGGTCGGGAAATTCGCCTTAATCACGCCGGTAATGACATTCACAGACGGCCTTTGCGTTGCCATGATAAGATGAATACCGGCCGCCCGCGCCATTTGTGCCAAACGCTGCACGGCCCCTTCAACATCCTTACCCGCCACCAACATCAAATCGGCAAACTCATCCACCACGATCACGATATAGGGCAGATCCGTCGTATCCAGCGGTTGTTCTTCATAAACAGGCTTTCCGGTTCCTGAATCAAAACCCGTCTGCACCTTACGCATCAGGGTTTCTCCACTTTTCCGCGCTTCTTTCAAGCGGGCGTTATAGCCTTCGATATTACGCACACCGAGCTTTGACATCGCCCGGTAGCGTTCTTCCATTTCCTGTACGGCCCATTTCAGAGAGACAACAGCTTTTCCCGGTTCCGTTACCACAGGGGACAGCAAATGCGGAATACCGTCATAAACGGACAATTCCAGCATTTTCGGGTCAATCATGATAAAGCGGCATTTTTCCGGCGGTAAATGATAAAGAAGAGACAAAATCATGGTGTTAATCGCCACAGATTTACCGGAACCGGTTGTGCCTGCTACCAACAAATGCGGCATACGGGCCAGATCAGCAATAACAGGATGGCCGCCTATATCTTTTCCTAGAATCAGGGGCAGTTGCGCCTTGTTTTTTGCTACGGCCGCCGTTTCTAAAATCTGACGCAAATAAACCGTTTGCCTGTGTTCATTGGGTAACTCTATCCCGATAACACTCCGTCCCGGCACCACAGCACACCGCACTGATATAGCCGACATAGAACGGGCTATATCATCACTTAAACCAACCACACGGGACGTTTTTATACCGGGAGACGGCTCCAGCTCATAAAGCGTTACCACCGGACCGGGATGGATGCTGACAATATCGCCACTTACACTAAAGTCAGCCAGTACATTTTGCAGCATTTCCGCATTTTGCCGTAACGCTGCCTCGTCAAGTTGCTCCCCCTCTTCCTCTGGCGGCGCTTCTGTTAACATATCAGAGGGGGGCAGTTCCCATTCCCCCGTATCTAGCGTAAAATTTGTCTGGCGGACAGAAACCGTTTCGCCGGAAGCCTGATGCGGGCTTACCACACGAATATCAGAGGGCGCCGATGCCGCAACCGGACTTTGTTCAAGAATATTTACATCCTCCAATATCACGGCCTTCTGCGGCTTTATTTTTTTCTCACGCACCGCTTTTGTTTTTTTGCCGGATGAAAACGCATAGTCAGGATCGCCATAATGGCTTATCCAACCATAGAAAGAAGAAAATGTTTGCATGACAAAGGCAGACATAGACGTCAAAACACGAAAAACACTCCTAAAAAAGAAAAGCATTTCGGCTTTTGATAGCGCCACGGCATATAAAAAGGCCAAAAACCCCGTCAAACCGGCAAGCACCGCCACAAAACTATGTTGATAACCCTGAAAGAACGCCGGCGTTACAGCCGACAGACGATCAAGAATGATTGTGCCGGCACTCCCGCCCAGCCAGGGATGCAAAAGCCATGCCCCGGCAGGAAGACGGGCGAAAGCAACCGCCGCACACAGAGAGGCGGCAATGGCCATCACGAAACGCAGCCAAAACTTTCCGATTTTCTGGCGGCTTAAAACGCGCACACCCCATGTGCCAAAAATGATCCCCCATACAACCCCGCCAAGCCCTATAGTCTGAAGCAAAACATCAGCCATGTAAGCGCCCGGCAATCCCAGCCAGTTAGAAACATGATCTGTCCCCGCACCACTGGCCGTATTCCACGAAGGGTCAGTATGGCTGTAACTTGTAAAAGCCAGCAACAAAGCCAGACCGGATAAAAGCAGAAAAACAGCCGTTCCATCAATCAAACGGCGCGCCACAAAAACCTGCCAACGCTCCGGTATAAACTGGGATGATTTTTTCTTTTTCTTTTTTACAATTTTTGAATAACGGCTCATGGAAAACCTAGCTCATGGAAAATCTATTTGTGAGGGATCAGAACGCGGATGTAGCCATAATTCTACCGTGCTCTTCTCTCAAAAACAAGCCGTGTAAAATATGGGTAGTGTCTCAGTTTGAATAATTTTTCTTTTCCCAATAATCATCAGCCATTTTTACCACGTCTTCAAGGCTCCACAAGGTATCTGAGGCTCCCGCCGCCATTGCTGGGGTAACTTTCAGGCTCTTGTGGATACGCACAAAATTATAGTGCATGAAGTGCAAAGCAATCGCATGAGCGTGATTATCCAGCTTTTTGCTAAAAGCATTGGTTAGGCGCGTCAATCTTCGCATAGACATACGCATTGTAAGGTTTTGACGTTCTACATAGCTTGTGGAGACATGCTCTTGATCTGGGTTGCCTGTAACTCTCCGCGCTTGAGTGGCTAAAAACTCTGTAGGACTGTAACGCTTTTGGCCTTCTGGCGCTTGACCGTATATCTTAACCAGCATCGCATAATCAACATCAGCACCGAAAGCGGCCTCCACGGCGTTCTCATACTTCTTAAATCCATCACTTGTAAGTTGAATGCGGTTCGCCATACGTGGGGCAAGATCACCAATAAACTCATGCGCCGTTGCTGCATCGCGCCCACCTATGCGCCATGACGGGATAAGCTTTGTGTCGGCGCAAATAGCTGTCCACGTCCATACATCGCCGTTTTCGCCTTTCAATTCGTCTGGTGTGTTCTTTTGCTTTGAGTACACGAAAGACCAGATTTCATCGACCTGAACATGCTTACAGGGAAGGTTTACAAGGTGCCTGTCCTGATACCAAGCGCAGGCCTCGCCAACCTCTTCCAGTAGCTTTGTAACAGTGTTAATGGAGCAACCGCCCTGCATTTCGCGGATAATACGGGTTGTTGCGCGAAGGCTGTTTCCTTCTACGAGTAGGCTCAAAATTTGAGCGCGTTCTTTTGTCGATTTCTTATTCATAGCTAAATCATACTGAACTTTATTCTTAACGTCAAGTATAATTATCACTTAATTATGTGAATCTGGAAAATATATTGACGATTCGGCGTAAAACCTATATAAAATAAAGACGGGCGGCACTTGGCCACCCGTCAGGTTGTTACTCTAATAAGAGCAAGGGGAAAGAGCGCTGTAACGCTCGAACCCCGAGAAGGTACTTACTCAGCATCTTCACGACCTCCTTACCGGGAACAACACCCCCGATTGTGCTGGCAGAGCCAGTTTTAATGTCAGGCCGGATCGCTCACGCGAATCCGGTCTTCTTATTTGTACCTCCTGTCACACATGTCGTCAATAAGAAAATCAATAAGAAATCAATAAAATTTCTTTATCAGTATTTTCTTATTGACTCTGGGGTGGTCAAGTGGCAGTATCCTTGCAGAAAGGAACATGACATGGCAGAAGAAGCTGAAAATAAGGATGAGGTTACCAAGGGCAAAAGAGACCGCAGCCCTGCGTTTCCCGTTATCCCCCTTAAAGAAGCGCTAGAACGCTTTAGGGAGTTGGATAAATTTTCCAATGGGCATCCTGTTCCTGTAAAAAAGGCGGCGATTGCGTGGGAGATGGCAGAAAATAGCAGCCAATCAAACAGGACATTGGCGGCGCTAAAATACTTTGGCCTTATAGATTACGAGGGTTCTGGTGACAATAGAAGCGCCATAACAACAGCAGAAGGAAAAAATTTCTTGAGGGCGCTTCGTGACGAAACTAAGCAGGAGATGGTAAAGACTTTTGCCTTGGCACCAAAGGAAATCAAGAAATTCTGGGATTTGTGGGGGAAAGTCCGGCCTCACGATGATATATGTAGAGAAAAACTAATCTTTGATCATAAATACAATGAAAAAGCAGCTCCGCAGTTTTTGCGTGTTTATGATCAGACTATTGACTATGCAGGACTCTCTGATTCTGATAAAATTGATGCTGAAAATGATAATGAATCATTTGATGACACCAATAGCGAATCTGGAGAAGAGCCAATGCAGCAACAATCCGTACAAAATCAGGCACTTGCAAACCCGGTGCCTAACGCATACGTAGCGGAAGAGGTATCTCAAAACAGTTCTGAAAGCGAGTGGCTAAGAGGGCCACTATCAAAAAGTTCCAGCTATCGCCTTATTATTAAAGGTGATCCCGGGGTGAAGGAAATTGACAACCTTATAAATATATTGACAGCGCAAAAAGCAGTTTTGGAAGATTAGTCTTTCCAGCGCTCTTTAGCGGCTTTCTCAGCAATAGCCTTACGCTCTTCCGGTGTAAGGCTTTTTGCTCTAGCAGCACCGCCCTTCTTACCTAAAGCCACCGCCGCAGGGTCTTTTTCCTGCGGTTTTTCGTTTTCTGCCTCACCAGTAGCAATATCGACAATCATCTTTGCCAACTGGTTCGGGTCACGGGGTCTTTTTGGATTCTTAGCCATACGATATTGTAGCACAGGCAGGAATATGGTGTCATGGGGTGAGTTATTCAAACTGAGACACTACCAAAATATGGGGATATTTTTATATAATAAATCAATTTTAACTTTTTATTAATTAGTTTGCGTTCTTCTTACTAAGATCATATTGCGTATTCTAAATTAAAATCAAAAAAAATTAATTCTGGAGTGGGAAAGGCATAATATAATGGGTAAACCCGTTGCACAGGCGAGTGCTGAGCAAGGTATCGAATATACAATTTATACGTTCGACTATCCTGATAAAGGCAAGACCAGCGATAATAAATGGGAAAAACAGGGCACGCTTCATGAAATGAAGGAAGCGCTTGATAAAGCGGAAGAGCTATACAAAAGCGGCGAATATCACAAAATTGAAGTCAAACAGAAATATTTCGATAAGAAGAAAAACCGCAACATAGATATGACTTTAAAAATTCTTGAGAAAAAGAAGAAAAGAGAAATCACGGCTCTGATGGTAATGGTTTTTGCCGTCTTATGCGGCAGCATAGCCTTCGGCGTAACCTATCTTCTCAGTCAAAACGGCTAACCTACGCGCCGCTTTCCTCTTCAATTTCGCCCGTGGGATCGGTCTCAACTAAACCGGCAATCTGCTCAAACACACCGGCATTCTCCATCATTTGCTCACGCAAAGGTTCATTTTGTTCCCCCACCGTACGAAAAAAAGAAGCCGCATCGCGTAAAAGCCTGGCGGCCAGCTCAGCATGGGTTGCCATCGGTAAATTCTCCTTGATTTGTCAAAAACAATATTCAAACACTCACAGGCACTTTAAAAGGCTGTTTTCTTCCATTCAAGGGATTTATTGAATTTTTCTGAAAGAATGTGCCGGATAAGTTCCGAGCAATCTGACGTCCCGTGCAAAAAAGGAAAGCTCTTCCAAAGCCAGTTGAAATGAGGGATCGTCCGGATGCCCCTCCACTTCGCAATAAAACTGCGCGACCTGAAACGTAGGGTCAACATAGCTTTCCAGCTTGGCCAGACCGATCCCGTTCGTTGCAAAACCACCCAAAGCCTTATATAAAGCCGCCGGAATATTCCGCATAAGAAAAATCAGACTCGTTAATACCGTCTTATCCGGTTCAAAAGGCGGTATTTTCTGTTCACGGGAGAACACTAAAAAGCGCGTTGTATTATGGTCGGCATCCTGTACGTCCCCCTCCAGAACATCCAGACCATATATCTCGGCCGCAAGCCGTGACGCAATAGCACCATGGGCTTTATCGCCGCGTTCCGCAACTTCTGACGCCGCACCCGCCGTGTCAACGTGAACATGCGATTGCAAGGCCAGTTTCTTAATTATTTTCCGGCATTGCGGTAAAGCATGAACATGGCTGTGCACATGCTGCAAATCTTCTTTTTTTGTCCCCTTTACACCCAGCAAAGCATGGTGAATGGGCTGAAAATGTTCACCAATAATATGAAGACCGCCCTGCGGAATCAAATGATGTACATCAGCCACACGCCCTGCCAGCGTGTTATCCACGGGAATCATGGCCAATAAGGCACTGCCTGTTTCCACAGCCTGAAACGCGTCCTCAAAAGCCGTACAGGGCAGCGTTTCCATGCCGGGGTAAACAGCCCGACATGACATATCGGAATAAGCGCCGGGAAAGCCCTGAAAGGCTATTTTCTGGTTTTCTGAAGCCATTTTACACATCACTCTATTTTTAATTCTTGATTACGGCATTCTGGCGCAATTTTGCATTCCTGTATAGGTAATCGAATGATCCCTGTCGACAAGACAAAATGAATTGGTATAGTTTAAAAATCGATATGGCGTAATCAGACACAATTTCCGGATTTTTTATTATGAGTAATTTTGAACGTAGCAAAGTTTTTGCAGCTTTATTAGTCGCCGGCATCGCTGCCAGCTCTTCCGGCTTCATTGCTAAAAATGTTATGGGGAACGCGGAAGCGGGAAACCATGATGCGGTTGTCTCATCAGACTCACACGGAACGTCCACCGCCGCGGCCAAACCGGCAATGCCGGAACCTATTCTGGCCCTGATTGCCGGTGCTGATATTACGCGAGGGAAAAAACTATCCCGCGCCTGCGCCGCCTGCCACGGTTTCGATAAAGGCGGCCCGAACGGTACAGGCCCCAATCTATGGGGTATTGTAAACCGCGCCACAGGAACCAAAGCCGGATATTCCTATTCCACAGCGCTGTCCGAACAGGGTGGTGAGTGGAATTATGCCGATTTAAACAAGTTTCTCTGGAAACCCAAAAAGTTTATTAAAGGCACAAAAATGAATTACATCGGCCTGAAAAAGCCGGAAGACCGCGCCGCCATGATCGCTTGGCTACGCTCCCTGGCAGACAGCCCGTCCGCTTTGCCTACAAGCGCCGCTATTGCCAAAGAAGCGGCTGAACTAACACCACCAGATGCTGAAACGGCGCACTAAATCAGCCTTTCTTTTTCCAACTGCCTTGGTCTGTCTGCTGCCAGTAGGTGACGTCATAACCTGATTCTTTGTAAGTTTTCCAGCGTGACCGGGCGGCCTTAACAGCCTCTTCATCCCGGCCATCGAGCATGTCACAACACAAATTAAACTCCCCGGTTTTTTCAGAGGAGGCACCCCCAGTTAAAATCAGGAGGTCGGCCTTATTCGGATTGTCATCACCCTCTGTCAACCATATGGGCTGGTCCGCCTCATAGCCGTCCTTTTTTGTACCGTGAGGAAGAAAGCTCTCCGGATGATAGGTCCACAAATGATCGTTCAAATCATTCCGCCGTTTTTCGTCCGGCACCTTCACAACGGCACGATATCCTTTTTCCAGAGCCTTACCCAGAATTTCAGGCAAAGCCTGCTCCAGCATTGTTTTGTCCAAGTGATAAAAACGAATTTCAGTCATAGCCTCATAGTGGCTACCCAAAGCCCTTTTTGCAACAAATCACTTGCAAGAATTTGCCATATCCTGCTAGGTACGGAAAATAATAAAAACAGGAGAATATGTCATGGCTTCCAAAAAGCTTTTAACGCGCGCCATTCTAACCACGCTCCTTAGTTTAACCGGGGCTTTCTCTGCTGCCGCACAGACGCCGGATATTCACAAAGTCCTGTCCACGCCCCTGACCGCAAACTCTAAAATTTTATCGGCGCTGGAAAAACGTTTTGACGCTGTTGATGCCAATACAAAAGTCGTCATTCTCGATCCGGACAGGCTGACAGCAGCGGCAAAGCTTATAAACCGGCCATCACACGCAGAATCTCTGATGGAAGTAACGCGCCTTTATCTGGAAGATCATGGCCTGAAAGGCCTGCCCGAAAACCTGATTGCTAGGTTAGCGCTGAGCACAGGGCGCAACGTCACACCCTCCAACCAATATCTGCGCGTTTCCAAAGGACTGCCCGGCATAAGATATATTTGCCCTGTTATTCCCGCCAATGCCAAAACCAGCCAAAAAGATTTCATGGCCAATGTTATTAATTCGACGCCAAATAAAAGCCGCTACGGCATGGACCTGAAAGTGACTCTGGCGGATGGTGAGATGCAATCTCAAAGCAACGCGCATGAAACCTTTCACTGCCTGGACAATATTTACGGCCCCCGTCTTGGCGGCATGAGTGATGAAGAATTCTTCTCGCCGGAAGGGCTTGTTTTACAACAGAAAGAAGAAGTCTTTGGCGATGTGGGTGGTGTCGGAGAAGCTATGTTAGCCGGTTATAAAAATGTTGCCCAGCATACTGCCGATATGCGACGCGTTCATACGGCTATGGCGGGTCCCTATAATGCGCCCCATATAGCACCGGCCATCATGGCGTTTGATAAAAAAATCAAAGAGATCGGTCTGGAAACATATCGTGGCATGTCTTTGGATGAACGACGGACACTGATTTATGAACTGACAGAAGAATTTTCCCTAACAGCAAAACAACTGGATCTGATGGGCCATTATCATACGCAGGGCCCTTCTTATCTGAAACAATTGGCCGGCAAAGAGGCTTCTCTCATGAATAGCTATATTCATGAGGCCAAAGCCGCTTATGAACGCCTGTTTGGGCCGGACACCCCGATCAAAAAACCTGCACCAACACTGCAATAAAAAAAGGCCGCTCTTAACAGCGGCCTTTTTAACAATCTTATAATGCGTCTATCCGCAGCAAGGTGGCTTTGGTTTATGAGCCTTCGTATGGCATGAATGCTCAGCATCTTTCTTTTTATGCGGCGCACAACACCCTTTTTGCTCATAATTATCAGCAATCAGCCTGTCCAGAAGCTGCACACCAAAACCATTACCGTGGGCCATGGCGGCAATATCAATATGCGCCCATTTCACACCATCTTCCACAACAGCATGCAGGAATTCCGCTGCCGTACTGGCACCGGCACCCCGTCCGCCTGAATTATTCAGATCGGCGCTTTTCCCCCGAATAGCCGCTGCATATTCTTCACCCAAAGGCATCCGGTAACCGCGCTCATCCGAATCTCTGCCCGCTGCTTCAATTTTAGCGGCGAGTTCATCATCATTGGAAAAAACGCCCGCCTGAGTATTGCCCAGTGCCATAACGATAGCGCCTGTCAAGGTTGCCAGATCAATCATCGCTTTTGGTTTATACATACGTTGCACATAGGTCATGGCATCCACTAAAGCCAAACGGCCTTCGGCATCTGTATTCAAAACCTCAATGGTTTTGCCGTTCATGGATTTTATAATATCGTCCTGCCTGTAAGCGCCACCACCCGGCATATTTTCCGCCAGAGCGACAATGCCCACCACTTTTGTACGTGCTTTCCGTCCGGCCAGTGCTTTCATAGCACCAACAACAGCGGCCGCACCACTCATATCATATTTCATACCGGTCATAGAGCCGGATGGCTTTAACGAAACACCACCCGTGTCAAAGGTAATACCCTTTCCAACCAAGGCCAGTGGTTCTTTCTGCCGTCCGTTCGTACCGTCATATTCCATGACAACCATACGCGGTGGATTTTTACTGCCCTGACCAACGGCCAATACAGCGCCCATCCCCAGTTTCTCCATATCTTTTTCGTCAAGAATACGGACCTTCACCGTTTTATCAAACGGCGTGTCAAACTCGTCACGGATTTGCTTGGCAAAACTGTCCGGGTAAATCACATTGCCCGGTTCGTTCCCCAGGTCACTCGCCCAGAAGACGCCGTCTGACAGGCTATCGAGGGGCACCATATGTTTTTTGAATTCACATTGTTCATCTTTTTTCAGAACAAAATCGACATCACCGGTTGTCAGTTTCCGGTTATCGTTACCCGCTGTTTTGTATTTATCAAAACGATATGATTGCAGTGTCAGACCATGGGACATATTAGCTGCTGTTTCTGCCGGTGACAGAGGCGCATCTTTGCCAAAATCAACACGGACATCGGCGTCTTCCGCACTAAAATGCCGCAGTTTTTTCCAGAGAATGCGGCCCAATATCTTGGCGCTTTTTTGATCCAGCGTTTCTTTTTTTCCAACGCCCAGAAGAATGACGCGCTTGTATTTGTCAAAGAAAGGGGTGGGTAAGCTCAAGCTCTGCCCGGTTTTGCCGTCAAATATGTTGTTATCTTCTATCGCCTTAGCAATAACGCCACCCAGCTCACGATTAATTTTCTTACCAAAAGTTCCCAGCTTACCGCCGTCAGTAATGGTTAAAACCAGTGCGTCATTTCTTTCCTTGCCGGACATGGCGTCTTCTCCCCTATGTTAATTTTTATAAAGTGAAGCACCACTAGCACAAAATTTTCCATACCGTCAAGATCGGGCCGTCAAGATTGGGCTTTTCGCGGCGGATAATGGTGCGTTGCGCCATTATGGTCTGTAATAATATAACCGTTTTCGTCTGTCTCCAGATAGCCCGGGCCAACAGGGACCTTCCCGAAACCGCCGGGAATATCGAGCACATAGTCCGGCAGACACAGGCCCGAAAGACGCGCCCGCAGAGCTTCCATGATATCCTGCCCTTCCTCTATGCTTGTACGAAAATGACTCGTTCCCTGTGCCAGATCGGCATGATGCAGATAATAGGGCTTCACCCGTAAAGCCACCAGCCGCCGGAACAAGTCCTCCAGCGCCGATACGGTATTGTTAACACCCTTGAGCAAAACACTTTGCGACAGCAAAACACAGCCGGATTCATGTAAATCATCCAGCGCCCGCTCTACTTTTTTGGAAATTTCCTGTGTATGATTCACATGAAGAACGACATAAAGCGGTTTGCTCGTTTTCAGAGCCGCCAGAAGCGCCAGTGTCATACGCGGCGGATCGGCCACGGGTACACGGGTATGAATACGCAATACGTCCAAATGCTCTATTTTATCTAATGCCAACAGCAGATTTTGCAAACGGCGCGGACTTAAGATCAAAGGATCACCGCCCGTTAAAATGACTTCCCGGATTTCCTTATGTGCCCGTATATAATCAAGAGCGATCTCTATTTCCTGAAAATTCAGCGCCTTACCGCCCGGACCCACCATATCGCGCCGAAAGCAAAAACGGCAATAAACGGCACAGGCATGAACCGGCTTGAATAAAACCCGGTCCGTGTGACGATGCACAATGCCGGGGACAGGACTATGGATGTCGTCACCAATCGGGTCCGGGGTTTCTTCCGGTTTAAAATCCCGTTCCGCTTCCTGCGGCAAATATTGTAAACCAACGGGGTCATCCGGTGTTTTGATTGTCGCCATAACAGACGGCGTGACGCCCACAGCATAATACGGCACAGGATTCGCCCGTTCCTCTGTCGCTATCTTTTTTGATTTTTGTTCGGTCACGTCACGTCATCCTTATAAGCAAAGAGCTATAAGCCATGTTTCAAGGATCGCCAAAAACAATCTTTAGTCTTCGTAATTATTCGCAATAAACCGGTCAAGAATACGGACACCAAAGCCTGTCGCAGGTTTGGGGCAAATGGCGGTGTCTTTCTTAACCCAGGCCGTACCCGCAATATCCATATGCGCCCAAGGCGTATCACCCTCAATAAAGCGCTGCAGGAAACCGGCTGCCGTGCAGGCGCCGGCATAACGCCCGGAAGTACCCAGCGTTTTTATATCGGCAATGGTACTGTCCATTTCCTTACGGAAGGCTTCATCCAGCGGCATACGCCATAATTTCTCGCCGCTCTCCTTACTAGCCACCGCCATCTGTTCCCACATTTCATTATCATTCACAAACGTCCCGCAATATTCCGTACCCAGCGCGACCATCATCGCTCCGGTCAAAGTGGCCAGATCAATCACCAGACGGGGGGTGTACGTTCTTTGTACGTATGTCAGGCAGTCGGCCAGAACCAGACGGCCTTCGGCATCCGTATTCATCACCTCCACCGTTTTACCGGACATGGATTGTAAAACGTCGCTCGGACGATAAGCCATATGAGACGGCATATTTTCCGCCAGACCGACAATGCCCACGACATGCGCAGCGGCTTTACGCAGCGCCAATGATTTCATGAGACCGACAACAGCGGCAGCGCCGCCCATATCCAGCTTCATTTCTTCCATACCGCCTGTAGGCTTGATATTCACACCGCCCGTATCAAACGTCACACCCTTCCCGACAAAAGCCAGAGGTTGGCTATCCTTCTTATCTGCTCCGTTCCAGCGCATGATAACCACACGCGGCAAACGGACAGACCCCATACCAACAGCCAGATGAGCATGAAAACCGAGTTTTTCCATTTTTTTGTCATCAAAGATTTCAATATCAACACCGAGCGGCTTTAACTCCTCTTTGATGATCCGGGCAAAACTCTCGGGATAAAGTTCATTCGGCGGGTCGTTAACCAGATCACGGGCCAGAAACATGCCCTCACCGACATGATCCAAAGTCTCATAAAGATCGTGGGCCTGACGGGCCTCATCGGTGACAACCTCTATATTTTCAAACTTTTCTACTTCATCATCTTTTTTACTTTTGTACCTGTCGAAAGAATATGAACGTAATTTAGCACCCATAACGATATGGGCAGCCATCGCAGGCGCGCTACAGTTTTCCCGTGCCTGATCGCTATCTATAAGCAATGTCGCATGAACAGCACCGACAGAAGACAAGGCCATATAAAGCTTGCCGCCAATCGTTTCACACGCGCCTGCATCCAGTTTTGCTGGATCACCCAGCCCGATCAGGAGAATACGGTTATAATCACCGCCCTGTGGGAGAGCTAACGATAGAGTGACGCCTTGTTTTCCCATGAATTTTTTCTGATTTTTTAAAGAATACTGGATCAAACCACCATTCTCTTTATCAAGCGCCTCTGCCGATGGCGTAAGGCGGTTATCTTTATATATACCCACAATTACCGTATCGGTTTTTGTTTCAGGGGTTTTTTGAAAGGTCGCGGAAACAGTCATAGGATAGCCCTCTAACACTTTTTGATTGGGTTTTGAGCCTAACAATTATATGCTCTGCAACGCAATCACTATAAGGACCGGAACACGGAAAATAACGATATGATTTTTGGACGTTATTTATTCAAAAACCTCTCTATAACCACGATTCTGGTGGCCTGCACTCTGGCGGCTGTTATTTTGTTGACGCAGTCTTTGCGTTTTCTGGAATTGGTCATTAACGCCGGGGCCTCCAGTGCCATCTTCGGTATCCTGACTCTGCTGGCCCTGCCGCGGTTTTTTGAAATTATCTTGCCCATTGCCCTGATGGCGGCAACCGTATTCGTTTATAACCGGATGACAATGGACAGCGAACTGGTTGTCATGCGCTCTACCGGCGTACCACCCATGAAGCTGGCACGGCCTGCGATAGCGCTGTCCGGGATAACAGTTGTCATTTTGTGGATCATGACAACATGGTTGGCCCCCGTTTCTTTGTCAAATATGCACCAGATGCGGCAGGTCATAAAAGCGCAATACTCGACTTTTCTCTTTCGGGAGGGCGTTTTTAACGCCGTTAGCCCCGGCCTGACGGTTTTTATCCGTAACCGTACCGTCAACGGTGAAATGCAGGGGCTGATTATCCATGACAGCCGCCCCATCAATGAAAGCCCGGTCACCGTTCTGGCCAAACGCGGCATCATTGTTGCCACACCAGAGGGGCAGCAGGTTCTGGTCTATGATGGCTCACGGCAAGCGATCAACCCCAATACACATGTTCTCAACCGCCTTGATTTTCAGCGCTACACCATAGATTTACCAGAGGAAAGCGGCCCCGTACGGCAACGCTGGCCGGAGCCGGACGAACGTACATTATGGGAGCTTCTGAACCCTGATCCCCAAAATAAACGTGACGTGGAAAACCACCGGACCTTTACGATAGAAATTCATCGCCGTATAACAAGCCCCCTCCTGGCACCGGCTTTTACCCTGATGGCACTAGCCTGTCTGTTGCTTGGTCCCGTAGACAGGCGCGGCCAAAGATGGCGCATCGTTTTTGCCATTCTGGGAACCATCATTATCCAAAGCGTTTATCTCGCGGCCTTCAATATGGCACGCCACACGAATTGGGGGCTGTTCCTTATGTATATCCTTATATTCATCCCTCTGATTGGTAGCTTGTTCCTCTTGAGCAGTTTCAGTGAAACAGCACTCCACAAATTTCTTTTCAAATCCGGAGAGCCCACATGACTCTGTCTCCGACACTCAGCCGCTATCTGGCAAAGAACTACTTTTTAAACGTGATGTTCATGATGGGTGTTTTGCTGGGAATCGTCTATTTATTCGACACAGTCGAACTCTTGCGCCGAGCCAGCAAACGAAACGATATTCCTTTATCTCTGATACTGGAAATGGGGTTTTTAAAATTGCCGGAAGTCGGCCAGATTATTTTTCCCTTTGCTATTCTCTTCAGCGCCATGTTTACGTTCTGGCAACTGACCCGCCGTTATGAATTAATCGTCGTCCGCGCCGCGGGCTTTTCAGTTTGGCAATTTCTGGCACCTGTCATGGCCGTTGCCATTCTTATTGGCATTTTACAAGTGACAGTCATCAACCCCGTAGGGGCAACGCTGCTGAGCAAGTTTGAAACGCTGGAAAACGAACATCTCTCCCACCGCCGCAATTATGTTGCCCTGTTCAAGGAAGGGCTGTGGCTGCGCCAAGCGGAAGAACAGAGCTATGTTATCCTGCACGCTGAAAATATTAAATTACCAGACTGGGAATTACGTAATGTCATGGTTCTATTCTTCGACACTGATGATGTTTTTAAAAAACGCATTGATGCGAAAACAGCCAAACTTAAAGATGGTATGTGGATATTTGAAAAGGCACAGATTCATCAACCAACGGAAAAATCAGAATCTGTACCCCTGATTGCCTTGCCCACAGAACTCACAATCAAAGAAATAGAAGAAAGCTTTGCCTCACCCGAAACCATATCTTTCTGGAACCTTCCCTCTTTCATCCAGACTATGGAATCAACAGGTTTTAACGCCACACGTCTAAAAATACACTTCCAATCATTACTTTCCCAACCTCTGTTATTTTCTGCCATGATTTTACTTGCCGCGTCGGTTTCTCTTCGTCCACCACGTCTGAGAGGAACGCTCGCGCTCGTCATTATGGGGATTATGATCGGGTTTCTGGTCTTTTTTCTCTCCAGTTTTCTGCAAGCACTCGGCACGTCCGGGCAAATTCCTGTCATTCTGGCGGCCTGGTCTCCCGCCCTTGTCACTTTTCTTTTGGGAGTCGCTGTCATGTTAAATCTGGAAGATGGTTAAATCATCCATTTTTCTAATTGACCTGATGGGGAGGCATGAGCATTATGAGGAACTGTAAAAGGTCAATTTTCTTTATTTTCAGAATATTGTCATATAGTTACAGTGTTTAATAAATTAACGAAGAAGTAACAATAAACTGTTTTACTCTAGAAAGAGTGGAGAAAGCAGAAATAGGGGCCGGAAGAATGAATGCGTTAAGAACCGAATATCAGCAACCAAAAATTCTGTTGATAATATGTATGTGTTTTGCTCTCACAGCATGCTCTACAACACCCTCACAAGACACTGACGGTTATAATGACATCGGCGCTGTTTATGATCCTCTGGAAGAGTATAACCGCAAAGCCTTTGCCGTTAATGATGCTCTTGATAAGGCCCTCGCAGAACCGATAGCCCGTGGTTACCGGGCTGTTGTTCCCAAACCGGCCCGCAACAGCCTCTCTAATTTCCTTCAAAATTTAAGAAGCCCCGTGAATGCCGCAAACCAACTATTACAGGGTGATATTGAAGGCATGGCAACCGATATTGCCCGCGCTGTCGTAAACAGCATCGCCGGCATCGGCGGTTTGTTCGATGTTGCAGAGTATATCGGGCTGGAATATGAACGTGAAGATTTTGGACAGACTTTAGCCGTATGGGGTGTCGGCCATGGGCCTTATATCATCGTGCCTCTCTTTGGCCCCTCTTCGCTCCGTGATGGAACAGGTATATTAGTTGATTCCTATGCTGATCCGCTGCGTTTGTACCTGCATAACACGGATCAGGACGAATGGTATTACGCACGCTTCGCCGCCACAGCAGTGACCAAGCGGGAGGCGCTTCTGGATGTGCTTGACGATCTGGAAAAAAGCTCTTTTGATTACTACGCTGCCTTGCGAAGCTCTTACATGCAATGGCGAGAAGCTCTTGTCAACGATCAGGACCCGGATATGACAGCCGGGCCGGCCATTCCGGATTACGATGATGACGAATAAAAAATTATGTTATTTTTCTGATCTTTAGACTTTTTCAGGATTTTTTCTGTAGACTGTATGGGATAAAGATAAATCGAAAGGTGACGGGTGTGACGACGACTATGCCAAAGTTTTTTATTACAGTGACTATTCTGCTTCTGACGGCAACCTTTCCGGTTTACGAAGCCTCTGCCTTTGAACAAGCCCCCTACCGGAGCATCACAGAAAACAAACCTGCGCCGGCAACCGGTTTTTCTACCGGCAACAAACTCCTGAACGTTGTAGGAAAAAGTGAAACAGTCGAAGAAGACTCAGACCAGATAGGGCCCGGCGCTCAAAATTTTGTGTCCAATATGGCGCAAAGAGCACTCGACTTTCTTGGTGATCCCGATCTGGATCAAGATAAAAAAACAGAAGAATTTCGTAAGTTGCTTGAAGATAGCTTTGACATGAGTACATTGGGTCGCTTTTCTCTGGGGCGTTACTGGCGTGTTTCGACACCGCAACAACGCAAAGAATACCAAAAACTCTTCAAAAAAATGATTATCGGCATTTATGCCAGCCGTTTTAAAGATTACAAGGGTCAAAAATTTGAGACCAGATCGTTTCGTTTGGATGGCACAAAAGATACAATTGTTACCTCATTCATCATTCCCGATAAAGGCGCAGAAATACAAATTGATTGGCGTGTACGCTATAAAAAGGGGCGCTACCAGATCATTGATGTTATCGTCGAAGGCGTTAGCATGTCAGTGACACAGCGTTCCGATTTTTCTGCTGTCATTCAACGCGGCGGCGGCAATGTTCAGGTTCTTCTGGAGCATTTGAAAGAGCATTAGATAACGTCATTTCGCCACAGAGAATACAGGGGTTCATAGCCTTTGCTAATTACGGCCCATGAGACCGCCCAAAGCGCCACCTAGCTGTCCGAAAGCCGCCTGACTTCCGACCATAGCATTCCGGACAAGGTTACGGGCCGGGTCTTGTGTGTGTTCGCCAAATGTCGATACACTGCTACCAATCCAGCGCAGGATATGGTTCGGGATCAAATCGACAAGCTTAAAGGCTGATAAGGCCATCATATAAACCACAAGCGTATAAATAACAGTGTAGAAAAAATTGTTAAGAGGACCAGTCAAATAACTGGCATCGCCCACGATATTTGTTCCCGTACCATCTGTCATATCCTCTTGCGTAAACCCGGCTACATTTTCTATGACGAGATCAAAAACTTCATGCAAAATTTGCACCTGCGCTGTAAAAATCGCCATGCCGGCAATCAGTCCGAAGATGATAAGGATGGGCCTCAGAAAAATTTCCAACAGCAAATAATACCCATCCATGCCCTTCGGACCAGGTATACCCTCACCATCAATTCTGAGATGACCCAGCGCCCATAAAGGCATGCCGACCAAGGCTTCAAAGATGCCCTTAATCCAGCCACCGGCACCGAAGAAAAAATAAACAAACGGCAAAAACGGAATGACATAGAACAACACAAGTCCCAGTGACAAACCAATCATAGCCACCTGAATTGTAAAACTTGACGCTGATCGTCCAACAGTCGCCAAAGGCGCAAGCCCCAAAAT
>JAJFGQ010000016.1 GCA_021776075.1 Alphaproteobacteria bacterium
GAAAAAATCCCGTTCGATAAAAAAACAAACCTGCCCGTGCCGGTGGCGAATGGTCAGCTTTTGGTGTCTGGCGGTGTTTTTGACCCGGAAGATTTGGCACGCGCCGAAACATTGACGGACAATCTTGATAAGGATTTGGTGTCGCCGGAGGGTATGGCTTTGGTGTCGTTGAAGCAGGACGATATTATGAAGAGCTTCAACAAATCCATAGATAACAGGAAAGTTCTGAATGATCTGGAAAAAAAAGTGGTGGCGCTGCGTGACTCTTTTAACTATGCCGTTGAAAAGGATTTTGCGTTTATAACGGACGTTCCTGGCGTTGCTTATTTTAATGCAGGTACGGTATCGTGGTCTGCAATGTTCTGTGCTGTGGGTGTCGTAACGCTTTCTCCGGCCCTTATCTTGATTCAAGGGGGGTGTCTGGCGTTTAACGGTATGTTGCTCCGAGGTCATTATAAAGACTCTGCAAAAGAAGGAAATCACTGGTTACCACGGGCGCAATTCAAGAGCGATTTAAAGACATTTCGGAAGCAGACTGCGAAATTACCGGAAGGTGATTTTAAAGAAGCGGCCACGCAGTTGGCAATAGAAGCAGAGTTGCGCTTTCATCAGCTCTGGGTGCGGCATTCTTACCGTGAGGCAATGGAAGAAGGAACAGGGAAACAGAAAAGGCAGCTCAAAAAGGCCGTTAAGGCGTTCAATCAGGTCGCAGAAGAAAGAGGAGTTTTGCAATCCCGCGTGACAAAAATGTTGCAAGAAGCAGAAGGCGATTGGGAAGAAACATCCATTGACATGAAACATCAGAATGCCATCGGACAGGGTGCGGCAAAGCTGGAAAAGGCAATTGGCCGGTTAAAAAGTACGGATACGCCAAAGCGGTTAGCGCCTTAACTTCTATTTAGAATAATGCCAATTAAGAATGAGACACATAAATTGTCACCCCCGCGGTTCGCAAAGCGGACTTATCGGCGGGGGTCTGGTTATGAGAGCAGCTTTGTCTGCACACCACACGTCTCAGACACTCTCCGGATGCCCGCACAAGACGGGCATGACGGTGTCTTATTCTTAATTGGCATTATTCTAACCACCAGCTAACGGCCTGTATGACAGCACTTCATTCGTATTCAGGAATCTCATGGCTTCAAGGGATTGGTCGTCGCGTGCTTTTGATAAATCACCAATCACAATGGTTTTCAACCCGGCACCAACGATGTTGACTTGTTCCCGTGCCGTTGGAACTTGCGAACAATAGAGCAGACCGTTTACGATTTTCAGGCCCCGGCGCGCGGCATTCATCAGGACACGGTTTACAGGTTCTGTCATGTAACTGTATTTTCCCTGCTCCTGTTTGATTTCATCTAAATCCTGATCGCTGGAATAGCCAATGGCCGGATGTGTTGTAGCGCTGAGAGCAAAAACACGGTCTTTCGGGTCACGAGTGATAGCAATAGCCCGTTTTCTTTTTTCAGTGCCGGTTGTCTTGTCATGGATAAGAGTCATAAAGGTGACGTCATCGGCAGAGTTGAGAGATTCCATCTCTACCGGATTTTCATCATAAGCGTGATAGTTTTCGGGAGCCTCAAAAATAGGAATCAGTTTTTGTTCTTTACGGTGGAGCTCATAGATAGTTATTCCAGCTTTGGTGCAGATACGCATAGACATATTTTCAAAATCATCGCCGCGCCGTTCTGCAAAATCCTTGGTAAAGCCTTTATGGTCGATATAGATCGTTTTGATTCCGGCCTCGGCTATATTCTTGGCGCAGTTGGGACAGAAGGGATCTGTAATACACAGGGAAGCACTTTCCGTCGGATATGTGGAAGCCATAATACAGGCTGTCTCCGCATGAATTGTACCGCTGCTGCCACCAATTTTGACATGTGTACCGATACGTTCCGCAATGGTATCGGGCCAGTAATTGGTGCGGGAAATGCTGAAATCTGATCCAAACAGGGTTGCCGCGATTTTATTGGCAGGGTGTGTGCTAGTTCCAACAATATCCACGGCTTTTTGCATTTGATCGTAGGGAGATAATATCATTTTTTACTTTTTTTGAAGGGGTTATCAGGTATCCTGTTTCAGTCTGAGTAGAAAGAGTAGAGGATTAAACCATGGCTGACAAACCCTATGATGTGATTGTAATTGGCGGCGGCCCCGGCGGATATGTGTGTGCCATCCGTTGTGCGCAGCTTGGTCTGAAAACAGCCTGTGTGGAAAAGCGGAATGCCCTCGGCGGCACCTGTTTGAATGTTGGTTGCATACCATCGAAAGCTTTGCTGAGCGCTTCAGAGAAATATGAGGCGGCAGGGCATCATCTGGGTGACTTTGGTATTCAGGTCGGTGACGTAAAGCTCGATTTAAAAGCCATGATGGCCTTCAAGGATTCCGTTGTGGAGGCGAATACAAAGGGTATTGAATTTCTGTTCAAGAAGAACAAAATCGACTGGCTGAAGGGCGAGGGCAGTGTTGCTAAAGCCGGTGAAGTCAAGGTCGGCAAAGAGACATATAAGGCCAAACACATTATTATCGCCACGGGATCTGATGTGGTGAGTTTGCCCGGTATTAAAATTGATGAGAAACAGATTGTTTCTTCGACCGGGGCACTGGAACTTTCCAAAGTGCCGAAATCTATGGTTTTGATCGGCGGTGGTGTCATCGGGCTGGAGCTTGGTGCGGTGTGGCGGCGCTTGGGTGCTGATGTGACCGTCATTGAATTTATGGATCACCTGATGCCGGGAATGGACAGGGAATTGTCCAAAGAGGCGCTAAAGCTGTTCA
The DNA here is from genome assembly GCA_021776075.1 of Alphaproteobacteria bacterium. Lineage (GTDB taxonomy): Bacteria > Pseudomonadota > Alphaproteobacteria > Micavibrionales > Micavibrionaceae > JAJFGQ01. The sequence continues at coordinate 2,779 of JAJFGQ010000016.1, forward strand.
AAAAGCAGGGCATGGCGTTCAAGCTGTCCAGTAAGGTGACGAAGGCGAAATCTTCTAAATCCGGCGTAGAACTGACCGTAGAACCCGCAGCGGGCGGCAAAGCGGAAACAATTAAAACGGATGTTGTGTTGGTGGCTGTGGGCCGTAAACCCTATACGGATGGGCTGGGACTGGATAAAGCCGGTGTAGAAATGGATGAACGGGGCCGTATTAGAACAGACGCCCATTTCAAAACCTCTGTTGAGGGCATATACGCGATTGGCGATGTAATCGAAGGGCCGATGCTGGCGCATAAGGCCGAGGATGAGGGCATGATACTGGCCGAAATTCTGGCGGGCCAAAGCGGGCATATTGATTACAATTTGATTCCCGGCGTTGTCTATACGCATCCGGAAATTGCCTCTGTCGGCAAAACGGAGGAACAACTCAAAGAAGATGGTGTGGCGTATAAAACCGGAAAGTTTCCCTTTATGGCGAACGGCCGGGCACGGGCGATGGGATCTATGGACGGGTTTGTAAAAATTCTTGCCGATGCTAAAACGGATCGCGTTCTGGGCGTTCATATTATTGGGCCGGAAGCGGGAACATTAATCGCCGAAGCCGTTTTGGCTATGGAGTTCGGGGCGTCGAGTGAAGACATTGCCCGCACCTGTCATGCTCATCCGACATTGGAAGAGGTTATGAAAGAAGCGGCCCTAGCCGTTGATAAACGGCCTATTCATATTTGATTGTTTAGAGGATGGGACCTGTGCCGTTTCGTTTTTGATGTGCTCTGACCATCCTGGTGAGTTCTGACGCGATTTCTGCATCAGTTTTTCCACCGGAAATGTCTTCTAATGTGGGTTTTGAGCTATCGTTCTCTTCACTCTCTGGACTCTCTGGTAGAAGCATACCCTGATCGCTTTCTTCCTCTTCTTCCAGACTGGCAAAAAATGCATCCATGTCTTCCTGAGTGGGGTCCGGTGGGGGGCTGTCGGCAGTCATCTCTTTGAATTTTTCCAGAAGTGAAACCATATCGGGTGAAAGTGTTTCCATTTCTTCGTCGTAGCCTTTGTAGATTTCCTGCATTTTTTCATTAAACATCTCCCTGCCGGTTCTTGTGTCCAGGTCAGACAAAGAAGGCAGGTTTTCCAGGTGCGGCCTTTTGAAATCATCGGTCCAGTAAGATAAATCCATATCGCTATCACGGGCCCGTTTTTTGATGTTTTTGACCGTATTTGTTTTACCTTCGGCCAGCCTGCGTTGTACGTTTTTATGAACGGCTTCGATGGTGTTCATGTGTTTTTCCCGGTTTTTATAAGCAGGGTGTTCTTTATCATTATTGCTTCCCAGCATTTTGAAAATATTGTCCATGTTGGGTGTGTAGACAAGGCCTTTCCGTTCCATGTTTTGTTTTATGGCTTCCAGAATAACAAGGGCGGCTACGTCCGGTACGTCTGTGCTGTGAATGATGTGGTCTGCCGCAGATGTCTGCGTCAGGTAAGGGCGCATTAAATCAAGGTTGTCATCGAGTTCGGGCCGAAGAAGAATTCCCAGTATTTGTAGGGCACGAGATTCCTGTGATTTATCAAGGGCGGCTCCTTTCGAAAGGAGGCGGTCACTTCGAGCAAGCGCAGAGGACATGCTGCCGACGAAAAGTATAGAGATGTCCGAGAGAATGTCAGAGGGTTTATAGTCCTCACGGAGGGCTTTTTTTATTCTGTCCGGTTGTGATTTAATAATGCCTTGTTCCCAGTTTTCTTGTGGTGTGGGGTCTGGCAGGGTGTTCCAGCTATTGGGAACGAAATATGCTCCGATGATATCCATGACCTTATTTTTAAGTTTCTTTATCATCTTTTCCTCCTGCTACAGCTCACTGCTTTTGTTTTCATATAACCTTAACAGGATTAGTTTTAGGGTAATGCAAATATTATGTCAATAAAAATAATAATAAAAAAGAAAAATTAGGAAGCGATCCTGAGAGGAGGGCGCGGACCGGTGACGCAATTATTGCGCAGGGCTGTCTCTATCATTTCTTTATTCATGGTGACCGTAATGGCATAGAGGCCGTCTTTGATTTTACGGATTTTATAACAGTCCGGTGCGATCGTGAAAGAAGGACATGAACTGTTTTGCGTGTCGATGCCTTTGTTTTTGAGATATAAACTCACCGTATCGGCCATATAGAGCTTAAGAGGCCAGAGAAATCCCAGATCTTCCGTCCGGACTTTGAATTCCACCTGATTGTCTTTCGTACGGGTGTACTGCCCGACCGGAATTAATATATCGGCCTCGTTAATTTTCTTGTGGTGCATATCTTTTGTGTCGATATGACAGATGGGTTTAGCAGGCGCATCTTGTGCGGATACAAGGCCAAGGGCGACCGCCCCAAATATCAAGCCAATAGATAATTTTTTAAGACGGTTTCTAATAAGCTTACGCCTCGCTTACGGCTCGCGGGTGGGCTGCTTTGTAGATTTTGATTAATGCTTTTGCATCTATTTCTGTATAACGCTGTGTACTGCTCAGGGAGGCATGACCCAGTAAGTCCTGAATTTCACGCAAATTGGCACCGTTTTGCAGCAAATGTGTTGCAAAGCTGTGGCGCAGGGCATGCGGTGTGGCATTCTCCGGCAAATCAAGAGCGCGGCGCAGCACACGCATGGCTTTTTGGGCGACACCCTGATTAAGTCGTTTACCGCGTGAGCCGATGAATAAAGGCCGTTTTGGTTCTTCCGGGAAGGGGCAGTCTTTCAGATATTCCGTCATGCTATGCTCAACAACAGACAAGACGGGCACTTGCCGTTCTCTGCCGCCTTTGCCCATGACGCGGAGAAATCCATCACGGGGGCGGTCTGCGAGGTTCAGGGAAAGGGCCTCATCAATGCGTAGGCCACAGCCATAAAGGAGTGTGAATAAGGCGCGGTTGCGTTTGCCAATCCAGTCTTCATCATCCGCTGCTTTCAGAAGGTTGAATGCCTGCTTTTCATGCAGGGGGCGCGGTAGTTTGTGCGGCAGTTTTGGTGTGCGCACAATCCCAATGGCGGCATTATGCATGATGCCTTGCCTGTCCAGCCATTTTAGGAAATTTTTGACGCCTGACAAGGCCCGTGCGCGGGTTGCTGTGCTAGCTCCTTCCATTGTACGGCGGGATAGCCATGCCCGGAAGTCGGTGATGCTGGTTTCAGAGAGGTCATTCAGGGAGGGCGATTTAGCCCGGTGTTCGGTTAGAAACTGTAGAAACTGCGTTACATCGCTGCTATAGGCGCGCAACGTATGGCGGGAAAGGTTTTTTTCTACCTTAAGCCATTGATGCCATTGCAGGAGGCGTTTAGCCAGATCGGGCGCACAGGTCGCCAGTATTTCGGGTTTCATGTCAGATATAAAGATGTAATTTATGAACGAACGAGAGGACGCGGAAGAGTTTCCCGAATCCCAGAATCATTGTATCATAAAATAGCTAAACATCCAGCCATGTTAGAAAACAGCGCTCAATGACATGGCCGAGGAAGAGGACCAGATCGGTGCCCTGACCATTTTGGAACAGGTCAGGGTTCCTGCTACCAAAGGCAATCATAGCCGCCGGAGCATCAGGCGCTATATTAAGATCCAGAAGGGCCTGCGATTTCACAAGCCCTGCGCCGCCGCCATAGATTTCATCAAGGCCGGTTATCTGTGATTCCAGAATGATTTTTTGCTTTTTCATCAGGAGTTCAATCGTGCCGGCAGGGACGGCCCGTACCCCCGACATATTAATGTGGGGAATAGAGGTGCCGTCTGTTTCGACGATCAGGGCAACAATATCGACATCCAGAATGGCTACAAAATCCATTGTCAGCGTATGAACGAAATCTTCAAAATTCCGGGCTTCCAGCAACATAAGAATTGCCGTTTGAATGCGGGAGAGGTTATTCATGTTCGCCCGGCTGGTTTCTACGATTTCCCGTGCGGACTCAATGACGTCTTCCCGGTCATCTTTCAGGCGTTTGATCATATGACTCTGAAAATCAGCGATACCTTTTCCGCTGACAGCTTTTGGCGGTTCAAGGATATCCAGAACATCCGGGCGCTTCAGGAAGAACTTCGGATGGGCTTTAAGCCATTCAATGACATCTTGTTCGGTCAGGTTCGGGGTGTTTTTTTCTTTTGTCATGGTTTCCGGCATTGATATTGTCTCCAGAGAATCTTTGTCTTCCGGAAGTTTACCATAGGTCACAGAGAGGGGGGAGATAGAAAATTGATGTAAATTTAGTCGCAATGAAATGAGGGTGCCTGACTCGTTGTGTAATTATAAGGTCCTGCTTTGTAAGCATGAGGATCCCAGTTCTCTCCGAGTATTTTTTTGGCGTTCTTCTGAAATCCCAGAGCGGCTTTAAGGTAAGAGCTGAACATTTTCTGTGCTTCCGGTGTTGCTCTATAGGCAGGGTCGATGCTCGTCATAGGCGCCCGGCCTTCTGTGGGTGTGTTTTCCATGAAACGATCGAGCGTTTCGCCATGAGCCTGTCCAAATTTTGATGCAAAATCAGCATTGAGTCGTTTGAACTGATCGTTTGTTATCTTATCCGCGTCTTTTGCCGCAAGCGTGGCATTGGAGCTCACGGTTACAAGGCTGTGGTCTTTATTACAGGTTTTGAATTCGCCGGTCAGCGTTATTGTTTTGCCGCTTTGGAACATTTTTATCTCGTCGGTCATATCATTCGCGGCATAGGCGTTTGTTCCGACCAAAGCGCCGCAAAGCGCAAGGCTTGTAAATAAGAGTGATTTTTTCATTATTATTCTCCTTGTTACGATCTACGGGCAATGCGGTGAGGGGGCTTTTGAAGCTTTTGTTTCATAGGCTTGGCCCTTCACTTTGGCGACTTGATCAACTTTGTCATAGACCATGCTCATAAAGGCCCGCCGGGCGTTCTTTAGTTGATGATTGTCTTTGATCATCGCTTCTGTCGGCGGCTTGCTTTTGAATGTTTTGCGGAACTCATCAACGGTCATAGAACTGACAACGGCGCTGAACTCCTCACCCAGCATTTTTCCGAAGCTGTCTTTATATATCTGTTTTATGCTGGTCAGGTTTTTGTCCTGATAATAAGCAAAATGTGTGTGCGCCGAGGTCACGAAATACAGTCCGTTTTTTGTTGTGACAAGATGGTTATCCGTGGTGCAGGATTCATGCTTTGATTTGGCAACAAATCCGCCGCTTACGGCTTTCACTGTTATTTCATTAGCCATGCTATCGGCCATAGCGGGTGCGGCGCTCATGAGCGCAAACCCAACGGCAAGTCCTGTGAATTTTTTTGATAGTTTATTCATAAGCTCTCTCCCCAATCACTATGAAAATAAATTATAGTGCGGAAACTAGAGCTGTTTTTGAGGGGTGTCAAGTTTGAGTCTACAGAATACTCTGGCCGGTCTTTGCCCAGTCTTCAACAAAAGCGGCAAGGCCTTTGTCGGTCAACGGATGGCTGTAGAGCTTGCGGATCACATCGGGCGGGCTTGTTATTACATGCGCACCCATTTTCGCCGCTTCAACGATATGCATGGGCGAACGGATGGAGGCAACCAGAACCTCGGTATCAAAATCCGGATAATTATCGTAGATCGTGCAGATTTCAGCGATCAAATGCATGCCGTCCGCGCCAATATCATCAAGCCGCCCGACAAACGGAGAAATAAAGGCGGCACCCGCTTTGGCGGCCAAAATCGCCTGTGCCGCACTGAAACAGAGCGTCACATTGACTTGTGTTCCTTCATCGGACAGGGATTTACAGACTTTCAGTCCGTCCGGTGTCAGCGGTACTTTGACCGCGACGTTATCGGCAATGGCGCGCAGCTTGTGCGCTTCTTTCAGCATCGTGTCAAAGTCAGTGGCGGCGACTTCGGCGCTGACCGGGCCGTCAACAACATCACAGATTTCCGCAATCAGCGGTATGAAATCCTTGCCCGCTTTTTTGATGAGCGAAGGGTTTGTTGTCACACCGTCTAAAAGCCCGGTAGAGGCCAGATCGCGGATGTCATCAATGTCTGCTGTGTCGATAAAAAATTTCATGGGCTGTAAGCCTTTTTGATTGTTCAGGCTTCTTCTTAATGGGAAGTCGCTTTGTACGCAAGAATGAATTTTTTGAACTACGAGAATAAAGCGGTAGATTTGTTATTCTCGCCTCTCCCGTCATCCCTTCCGTCATTACTCGCCTCCATACTCGTCATTCCGGCGAAAGCCGGAATCCATTAGCCAGCCTTCGCGATGATTGATAAATGGACCCCGTCTTTCGACGGGGTGACGGGGGAGAGAGAATCGGGATGATGGAAGAGGGGGGACGGGATTGTAAGTGTTACGCTTATTGCGCGTCGATCATCAGGGAGTCAAACCACCGGGGCCGGGTTTAAATGTTTGCGATGGTGAAATGAGATTTTGTATCCGGGCAACCTGTTCGTCTGCGGCCTGCCTCACATCATCATGGCTGTTTTCCTGCAAGGGCGTGATAAGCCCTAATCCTATCCGGGCGAGGTCTTTTTCGGGAAAGGCTTCAATGATGTCGCCGATGCGTTTCGTGGCCTTTATTGAAAACTGAATATATCTCCCGCTCCCCTCTACGAGAGGTTTCGTGGCTTCTTCTATGAGCGGTTTCATGGCTTTAATAGCGCGCTCGCTATATTCCCTGAATTTTCTGCCATAAATACCGATATAATGTCCGGCATGTTCTGCTTCCGAGGACATGATTTCATCGTCTATGAGAGAGTTTATCAACCGAAAGGCATCATACCTATACTGTTCTTCCTCTATGCCTAACGATCCCAACCAACCAATGGCAGAAGATTTACCGCCATGGGGTCGTTCCATCGTGACTATTTCCTCTAGGGCGTTAAACAAGGCGTGGGCGTGTTTGTGCTGCGTTTTGTTTTCAAAAGTCTTCCGGCACAGATTAATAATAACTCTTGTTGATACGCTATGAGCGTTAGTTCTGACTTGCACAAGATTTGCCATTTCATTGAGAACCGTATCAATCAAATCTTCATGGGCCTCCGCTATTTCAAGGAATATATCATGGTCACAAAATTCTTTAGGGTTTTTGCAAAGAGCCTCTGTAGCGATTTTTAAAAATCTTTCTGCATAAGGGCGCTGTGCCTTGGCAATGCCCTGAAGGCCATCAAGAGCGACGCTCGCCATCAAAAGAGTTCTGTTCGCCTTTTCATGAAGAACTTCTCTGGGTGAAGCGGTAAGAGTATATTTTATATTTCTTGAAAAAATGAGGGAAAGTTTGCTGAACCCTTTTCGGGTTATTTTTTCAAGCGCGTTAAACACATCTTCGGTGCGCTCAGGATCATTAACTCCTGTAGAAGCCATTTCCTTGATTTTATTCATGTCCTCTTCCACATCCTTGGGAAGGGTCACCTTTAATCCTCTTTCTTCGCTCATAACGGGCCTCACTGAAAAATATGAAAACTAACAAGGTGATAGCACACCTGTTGTTCTGGAAACAATAAAAATCTTCGTCACTCTTTATGGCCTCTGTGCTACAAAAGTTCTATGGAGCAATCGGTACTTTTTGAAGAGCCTGAACAGGAACCGTCATCGGAACCGCAAATGGCTGTGCTGATTCCGTATCCGGTTGATAAGGCCTATAGCTATGCCGTGCTGGAGGGGCTAGCTGTGCAGCCCGGTGATTATGTAACAGTGCCGCTGGGGAATCGTGAAGTTGCCGGTGTCGTGTGGGGGGCTGCTGAAGATAGTGTAAAGCCGGGTAAGTTGAAAAGCATGGTGGTGAAGCATGATTTGCCGCCTATGTCCGTCGTGCAACGTGACTTTATTGACTGGGTTGCGCATTACAACATGGCGGTTAAAGGTGCCGTTTTAAAAATGTCTCTTAGTGTTCCCGGTGCACTTGAGCCGCCAAAGCCTGTGACGGGTTATACAATAGATATCCAGATTAATGACAAAACGCGCAAAGGACTCTCTCCGCAACGCCAAAAAGTGTTGGAAGTCCTGAGCGACGGCATGCCGCGCCGGGCCGCAGAAATTGCAGAGCAGGCCGATTGTACGGCCGCTGTTGTGAAAGGCATGCTGGGTAAAAACTTAGTGCGCACGGTTGATATTTATACCTCCGCACCTTGCCGAAAGCCGGACCCCCACCGTCATGGTCCGGAACTCTCCGAACAACAAAACGAGGCGGCGTCCCGGATATCCGGTTATGTGGAGTCAAACCAATATCAGGCAGCGCTTCTGGATGGCGTAACCGGGGCAGGGAAGACGGAAGTATATTTCGAGGGTGTGGCGGAAGCTCTGAAACAGGATAAACAGGTTTTGATCCTGTTACCGGAAATCGCTCTTTCCAATGCTTTTATTGATCGTTTCAAGAGCCGTTTTGGCTGTGCTCCGGCGCTTTGGCACTCATCTCTTTCCGTCGGGCAGCGTAAAAGAACGTGGCGCGGTGTGGCGGAAGGGCATACGAAAGTTGTCGTGGGTGCGCGCTCGGCGCTCTTTTTGCCCTACCAGAATCTGGGCCTCATTATCGTTGATGAGGAACATGACCCGGCTTACAAGCAGGAAGACGGCGTGATTTATCATGCCCGTGATATGGCCGTGGTGCGGGCACATTTGGGAGCATTTCCCATTGTTTTGGTCTCGGCGACTCCGGCGTTGGAAACGATGAGCAATGTCTGGTCTGAACGCTATGAGCATCTGCATTTACCCGATCGTCATGGTGGCGCAAAATTGCCGGATATGCATGTCATTGATCTAAAAGAAGACAGGCCGGAACGGCAACATTTTATCGCGCCCTCTCTCTATGAAGCCTTGAAAGCCAATCTGGAGTCCGGGGAACAGAGTTTGTTGTTTCTGAACCGCCGGGGTTATGCACCACTGACCTTGTGCCGGGGGTGCGGTCACCGGATGGAATGTCCGCGCTGTACGGCATGGCTTGTGGAGCATCGTCATATCAACCGTTTACAATGCCATCATTGCGGCTATTTCAAATCAACACCAAAAGATTGCCCGGAATGCGGGGATGAGGATTCTTTTGCTGCCTGCGGTCCCGGTGTAGAGCGGATCAAGGAGGAGGTTAAAGAATATTTTCCTGATGCCCGGACGATTGTGCTGGCAAGTGATACGGCAAAAACGCATGAGGAACTTCTGAACATTCTGAATGATATCCGGGATCATGAATATGACATCATTATCGGCACGCAAATTATTGCTAAGGGCCACCATTTCCCGAAACTAACCTGCGTTGGCGTGATTGATGCTGACTTGGGATTGCAGGGCGGTGATTTGCGTGCGGCAGAGCGCACCTTTCAGCTTCTCCATCAGGTCGCGGGTCGTGCGGGGCGGGAAGCCTTGCCGGGGCATGTTTATCTGCAAACATGGATGCCGCAGAACAAGGTTATGCTGGCGCTGGCTAGCCATGATCGTGATGCGTTTCTGGAAGTGGAATCGCATGAGCGCGAGGTGTCTCATATGCCGCCCTTTAGCCGTTTGGCCGGGATTATTGTTTCCGGGAAAGACGAGCAGCTTGTTCTGGAGACGGCGCAAAATCTGGGAAAATGTGCGATTCATGGGGAAGGGATACAGACATTCGGTCCGGCAGAGGCTCCCTTTTACCGTTTGCGCGGGAATTACCGCCGTCGCTTGCTGGTTCGGGCGGATAAGAACATTGATATTCAGAAGGCCATCGCCGGATGGCTTGCGCAGGTGAAGACACCGTCAACAATTCGTGTCTATACCGACATAGACCCGCAGAGCTTTTTGTAGGTTTTTTACTTCATATCCAAAATGAGATGGGCAAAGGGGGATGCTTTCAGCGTTGTTTTTAATGCTTCGGTATCCGCTTTGGGATGCATAAGAACCCGGAATAAGTCTGACGGACAGGATTTTATGTACTCTTCTGCAAACTCAACGAAGTCGGGTCCTGTGCTTTTATGCTGCTCTTTCAGATTTTCCAGATTGCTTTTTGGGTGCTCCAGACCGGCGGCTCCTTCTTCAAGAAGTTGAAACAGGGCTACAACATCTTCATTCTCCTGATCATGTAAAAGAGCCTTGGCAAAATCACTCGTCAAGGTCATGGCAATAATTTTGTTTTCTGCGCGCATCGTCAAAAGCCTCCTTATGGAACGAGGTGTCAACATACTATGAAAAACAAAAAAATGTCAAAACAATAATAACATCGGGTAGACTGGCATGATGAGTAAGGCTTTATCCAAAAATCTGACCAGTTATGATCTCATCAAAACTGTTGCCGTGCTTTTGATGGTTATTGACCATGTGACCGCTTACTTTGCGCCTGATTTGCTCTGGCTGCGTGTGGCGGGGCGTTTATGTGTACCGATCTGGTTTTTTCTGATCGGTTATGCGCGCAGCCGTGATCTGGGACCGAAAATCTGGATCGCAGTAGGGCTATTGATTGCTAGCGATTTTGTCGCGGGGCTAAACGTTTTTCCGTTGAGTATCCTGGTGACTATTATCCTGATCCGTCTTCTTCTCAATCCGTTCATGAAATTGTTTGAATGGAATAAATTCGCCTTTTGTCTGGGATGTCTGGTGTTGGTACTTCTGATCTGGCCGGTTGACATGGTCATGGAATACGGAGCGCAAGGCTTTGTCCTTGCCATTTTCGGCTATCTTGTCCGGCATGTGCAGGAGCGTAAAGAAGGCGCGGGTGTTCTGTATCCCTATATGGTTTTTTCGATTGTCATTTTTACGATAACCCAGTGGGCTAATTTTCAATTCCCGGGTTTGCAGGCGCTGGCATTGTTTGCAGGAAATATAGGAGTGTTGGCACTTCTCTACCATTTCAGGCCGATGACTTATCCGAAGTTAACGGCATTTTTGCCCCGGCCTTTTACAGCATTTTTGCGCCTGACGGGGCGTCGGACGTTGGAGATTTATGTGTTACACTTGCTGATTATTAAGGCGCTGGCCTTGTTGGTTCGCCCTGAATGGTACAGCGCATTGCAGTGGGTCTGGTTTCCTATAAATTGAATACGATACGGTTAGGATTAAAAAAAAGAACAATGTCAAAAGCGCTCCCTAAAGAACTGACATCATATGATTTATTGAAGACCGTGGCTATTATTTTGATGGTCGTGGATCATATCGGCTATTACTTTTTTCCAGAAGAAAACTGGTGGCGCGTGTTCGGGCGCCTGTGCGTGCCGATCTGGTTTTTTCTGATCGGTTACGCGCGCAGCCGTGATCTGGGTCCGAAAATGTGGATTGGCGGTCTTATTCTGGTGGCCGGGAATGTTGTCGCCGGTCTGAGTATTTTCCCCCTCAATATTCTGGGAACAATGATCGCCGTGCGCCTTTTGATTGATCCTGTTATGAAGCGGGCTTTGCGGCAGGTCAGCCATTTATGGGGCATTGCTGTGCTGTTGACGTTGCTGATTCTTCCGACAGTCGGCATCACAGAATACGGGACGCAGGCTTTGTTGACGGCCATGTTTGGGTATCTGGTTCGGCATCAGGGGGAAATAGATGAGGCGCATAAATTTGTTCCGCCCTATTTCATGTTCGCCCTGATAAGTTTTGTAATTGTTCAGTTTGTGATGTTTCTTTTCAACGATGCGCAGGTGATTGTGTTGTCTCTGGGGTTGCTGGTTGTGATGGGTGTTTTGTACTTTTTCAAGCCTGTAACATATCCCCGCTTAACGAAAGCCTTGCCGGGACCTTTTGTCAAACTGGTGCAGTTAACCGGCCGCCGGACGCTGGAGTTTTACGTTTTGCATCTTCTTTTGTTTAAAGGGCTGGGGATGTGGCTTGATCCGGAGCGTTTTTCTTTTATGGACTGGACATGGATGATGGCGAGCTGACAATTTTTAATTTTATTGACATATAGCCCCCCTTTTTGCGATACATCAAATATTGATATGAAAACCACAGGGGCTTGCTATGGCAGAAGGCAAAAAAACAGTCGGTAAAGCATTAACAAAAATGTCACTGACCTTTTTGGGTGCGGGTGCTTTGATCTTTCTTTTTAATCAGGCGGTTGATTCGAATTTCGTAAAAGATAAACTTGTATCGGATAATGTGGCCACGGCCACAAAGGACGATGTGCAGTCTGTTGTTTCTCACCTTGGGAATAATAAAGCGCAGGCAAAGCGGATTTTTCAGAAATTTGAAGAAATTATTGATTATGCTGACGGTAAGTCTTTGCAAAGGGAAGATATAGGAGGACTTGATTGGTGGGCTGATGCAGAGGATCTAAAAAAATACGGAGGAAAAAAGGCAAAAATAAAACAGGCCAACGCGTTGATCCGTGCGGCCCATGAGTCTGTAAAGTCATTGCCTGCGCTCGTGAAAGTGAATCCGGGCTTGGCCAAGGACGCTGTTGAGGCGGCAAAAACGATGCTCCTTGATCGAGATGCTGTTCTTTATGCTCGTCAAGATGCGGCAGAAACTTTGATCGACATTGCTCTTTTAAAACCATCTTTGGTGGGTAAAATTTTTGACGTATTTGAAACGGTGGCTCTGGAGCGGGATATTATGGATGAGGTATTGAACAGACCTATTAGTGCCCGTCCGATGGCCTTGAATGCCATTCGTATTCTTTTCGATTTTAACCCTGATATAGAAGAGGACGCTATGGCGGTAGCAAGCAAAGTGTTGCGGAAAGATTTTAGTTCCGGGCCATCAGAGGCCACACGCATTCTTGCCCGCATTGTTGCAGAAACCCCGAAGAACACAGAAGAAGTTATAGATATTTTGGAGGAGTCCTTATTGAACGCCGATAAATACAGCGGGACTCATATCGCTGTACCGATCATTTTAGCAGGGATTGTAACGCGGGATAAAACACAGACGGATCGTGTGTTGAGTGTTTTTGAAAAAGACCTGTCTCGCAATAACCTAACATCCGCTCAGTACGAGCGTATAACAGTTTCCCTGGCCTTTCTTGTCAAGCATGATGAAAGTTTGAAGGAGCGTGTGTTGAAGGCGTTGAAGCCTTTTGCTGTCAGTCTGAATGATGAGATACGGGAACGAACAGTGGAAGTTATGGCGCGTATCGAAGGAAAAATAGAAGAATTGGAAGAAGAGAAAGAGGCAGATGAACCGGATGCCGGTATAGAGGCTATGGAGAAAAAAAAGAAAAAAGAGCGTCTGTCTTACGCGCCTCAAGGGATTAGGCTGTTTTAGGTCGCTACGGTTTTCTATTTACGTTGGTGTTTGGTCTTGCTGCTGCAATGATACGGCACGTCGTCTTCCATGCAGAGTTCCGGCCGGCCTCTGGACCAGAAGGCGCTGACGATACTGGCGTAATCATCTGTCCAGACGCGAATGTTTTTATCATTAGGGTAACCGCGCCAGCCGATTATCTTTTCAAAGGGTTTAATATCCTTGGGCGTGCGCGCCAGCACAGCAAAGATGGACGTTTCATATCGTATGCCCGTATCCTTAATTTCATCGCCCAGCGCTATTTTGAACATAGAGGTAAGCCCGACATCCCGCGCCATCGCATCCAGAACAGGGGCAAGGTTTAGAAAGTTGTTTGATATATTCGAAATAATAATGCCGCCGGGTTTCAGTTTTTGCAGGTATATCTCAAAAGCCTCCCGCGTAATGAGATGAACGGGAATACTGTCAGAGCTGAAGGCATCAAGAAAAATAGCATCATATTTTTGGTCCGGCATTTTAGCGATTTGCAGGCGGCCATCTCCCAAGGTAACAGTATAAGGACTGCCGCAGTCTGACAGATAGGTGAACAGGTTTGTATCTTCGGCGATGCGCTGGACATCCGGGTCGATTTCAAACAGGTCAAAATGCCGGCCTTCATGGGGGTAACAGACAAGACTGCCGATCCCCAGTCCCAAAACAGCGACTTCCTGCGGGAAAGGGTGGTCATCCAGAGTACGGAAGATGTCGCCGATACTGCTGTCCGGGTGGAAATAAGTAATGGGCGTTGTTTTGTATTCCGCCAGAAGGGGTTGGGCACCGTGATTGGTCGTGCCATGCAAATACATGCGTACTTTTTCATCTTTTGTATCGTAAACACGGGAGATTCCAAAGAAGTTGCGGTCAATATGGAGCAAGTTACCGACAGTCAGCCAGTTAAAACCGGGATACAGAACCAGAAGGGCCGTGACCGCGACGGCAAAGGGGTAGCGCGTGTTATGCAGGTAAATCAAGGATAGACCGACCATAAGGACACAGGCCATTAAGCCGGTACTGCTTCCGGTCACAGCCAGTGTTAACAGGCCAAATATAACGGCAGTCGCCATAGCCCACCAGTTTTCTTTTATGTCTTTGGTAAATGACCGTCCTCTACGGATAAAGCAGACAGCGGCCAGTGCCAGTGCATATTCGACAGGCAGGATAAACAGGACCGGCGCAACGAGGGCATTAAGGATACCGCCCAATACGCCGCCAGCGGACATGATAAGGTAAAACTCTGTCAGGTTTGCCGCGTGGGGGCGGGTTTTAGCGAGTTCATGATGGCAAATTAACGCGGAAACGAAAAAGAGAAGGAGATGCAGCGGTATCAGAATAATTTTTCCGGGGAGGTAGTTATACATAAAGGCCGTTAGGGCAAGGGTCAGAAGAAGGGCGTGCAGCAGCATGATTTTTTTCATCGGCAAGTGGATCGTCCGTGAAAAAACAATGATAAATGTGCCGACATACAGAGCCAGCGGAATGATCCAGAGCAGAGGGATGGCAGCAAGGTCAGTTGTAATATAGGTTGTAACGCCCAGCATGAGGCTGGAGGGAATAAAGGCCAAGACAAGCCAGTATAGCCTGTTTTTCCATGAAGGCTGGCTGTCATTAGCTGCATCCGGTCCATCCGCTATATCTATGAGATGTCTTTTGTTCCATATAAGAGACGCCGCCAGAACAACCATAACCATGAGCGTCACGTACCCTCCGGACCACGCCAGACTTTGTTGCGGCAGGCTCAGGAAGGGCTCCACGATGAAAGGGTAGGCAAGCAGCGCTGTTATCGAGCCGAAATTGCTGGCAGCATAAAGAAAATAGGGGTTATGGGAGTCTTTATGCTCCGTATGGGCAAACCAGTGCTGGAATAACGGTGCGCTGCCGGACAGGACAAAAAAGGGCCCGCCAACAGCAACGATCATAAGGGTCAGCTGCCAGAAAGCGGGGTTTGTGCTGTCGGTTGGAGGATCCCATCCCGCGGGAATGCTGATAGGCAGAAGGAAAACAAAAAGACCCAGCAGGGCAAAATGAAGTATGGCCTGTAGTCGTAAATTCAGGAATCGGGAGACAATGTGGGCGTAAGCGTATCCGGCAAGCAAGACGGCCTGAAAAAAGACCATGGCCGTGTTCCAGACCTGTGGCGTGCCGCCGAGAAGGGGAAGGATCATCTTGGCAAACAAAGGCTGTATACCAAACAGCAGAAAGGCGCTTAGCAGTAGAGTAATCGTGTAGACGGGGACATAGAATCGAAGAAAAGAAGTCATTATATTTTATAACGTTTACGCTAGAGGAAATCAAATGAGGAAATCTCTGTTTGTAAGCCGAAAAAAACACCTGAGAGTCTTGCGTACATTCGTGGCCTGTGCTAAACCGTGCCAACCCTGAGAATACATGGTTTAGAGAGAGAATTAGAGTGGCGTCAATATCATCCGGTTCAAATTTAGTGGCTTCGCGTTATGCTTCCGCCTTTTTAGATATGGCGGCAGCGTCGGGCATTGTTGAAAAAGTAGAGCAAGATATGCGGGACATGGAGCAGATGATCGAATCGTCTGCGGATTTGCAGAGTTTGATTCGTAACCCCCTGATAGACCGCGAACAGCAAAAGCGCGCCATATTGGCTGTGGCGGAAAAAGCAGGTTTTCAGGATTTAACCCGTAATTTCATGGGTGTTTTGGTGCGTAATCGTCGTTTTTCCATCCTTCAGGGCATTATCCGGGCTTTTTATGCTGAATTGACGCGCCGCCGTGGTGGTGTGGAGGCTCGTATTCAGACGGCTTATGCTTTAACGCCGGCACAAACGAAGGCTTTGCAGGAAAAATTATCCAAGACGATGGGCTCGAATGTGACTCTTAATGTTGAGGTTAACAAGGATTTGCTCGGGGGAATGGTTATTACTGTCGGTTCCCTGATGATTGATGATTCTGTGCGTCGTAAGCTGGAAAGGCTGGGGCGTACTATGGGGGCCGGTTCAAACGAAAATATTGAACTGGTGAAGAGTGCATAAATGGCAAAGATCTACGTAGAAATTTTACCAGAGTCAGCAAAGCTTAGAAATGAAGGCATCGGGGATGCGCGTCTGACTCCTTTTGATGATGTCTTGAAGCTCTATAACGCGACTATGGAAGCTGTCTCTCGTACACAGGAAAAAGAAGATAATTACTATCTCTTGACGCTTGCTGATGATGAGGATGTAAAAGGTTTTGTGTTTGAACTGAACTGGGCGCCTGAAGTTCTTTTTATATTCTTTGGGCCTTCGGAGAAGGAAGATTTAAGCCAGAATCGGATTGCGCAGGATTTGATAAAGGCGAAAACGGCTTTGTGGGACAAGGAAATGACTCCCCATGATGTCGTGGGACATACTTTGGAGCAACAGGATGCTCTTTTGCAAAAGAAAAGAAAGAAGGGACCGGGCTTCCGGTTGTAAATTTTTAAGTTTTAAGTTTTAAGTTTTGAAGTGAAGAAGGAAAAGTAAAAATGGAAATTCGTGCGGCGGAAATATCCGAGATTTTGAAAAAGCAAATTGCTGAATTCGGTGCGCAGGCCGATGTGGCCGAGATCGGTCAGGTGTTGTCTGTTGGTGATGGTGTGGCCCGTGTTTATGGTCTGGATCAGGTTCGTGCCGGAGAAATGGTTGAATTTCCGGGCGGCATTAAGGGCATGGCCCTGAATTTGGAAGCCGATAATGTTGGTATCGTGATCTTTGGTAATGACCGGGATATTAAAGAAGGTGACATTGTTAAGAGGACCGGAGAGATCGTACAGGTTCCTGTGGGAAGAGAGTTGCTGGGCCGTGTTGTTGATGCGCTGGGTAATCCGATTGACGGCAAAGGGCCGATTAAAACCAAAGAATTTCGTCGGGTTGAGGTCAAAGCACCGGGCATTATTCCCCGGAAATCTGTGCATGAACCGATGCAGACCGGCCTGAAAGCAATTGATGCACTGGTTCCTGTGGGCCGTGGTCAGCGGGAATTGATCATCGGTGACCGTCAGACGGGTAAAACGGCTGTGGCGATTGATACGATTTTGAACCAGAAAAACTTTAATAGCTCGGAAGATGAAAAAGAGCATCTGTATTGTATTTATGTCGCGATCGGTCAGAAACGTTCAACGGTGGCGCAGCTTGTGAAGGAACTGGAAGAGCAGGGCGCAATGGAATATTCCATTGTTGTTGCTGCTACGGCATCTGAATCAGCTCCGATGCAGTTTCTTGCGCCTTATTGTGGTTGCACCATGGGTGAGTGGTTCCGGGATAGTGGTCTGCATGCTTTGTGTGTTTATGATGATTTGTCCAAACAAGCTGTGGCTTATCGTCAGATGTCGCTCCTATTGCGTCGTCCGCCGGGCCGGGAAGCTTATCCGGGTGATGTGTTTTATATCCACTCCCGCCTTTTGGAGCGGGCTGCCAAAATGGGTGATGACCACGGAAATGGCTCTTTAACGGCTTTGCCGATTATTGAGACACAGGCCGGTGATGTGTCTGCTTATATTCCAACCAATGTGATCTCAATCACTGATGGTCAGATATTTTTGGAAACGGACCTTTTCTTCAAAGGTATTCGTCCGGCTATTAATGTGGGTTTGTCTGTGTCCCGTGTGGGTTCCGCAGCGCAAATCAAGGCCATGAAGCAGGTTGCCGGGAAAATTAAGCTGGAACTGGCGCAGTATCGTGAAATGGAAGCCTTCTCGCAGTTTGCCTCTGATCTTGATGCTTCGACGCAGAGATTGCTGGCACGTGGTGCGCGCTTGACGTTGCTTTTGACGCAGCCGCAATATTCACCTGTGCCGGTGGAAGGGCAGGTTGTCGTTCTTTTCGCTGGAACACGGGGCTTCCTTGATGATGTACCTGTTGCGCAGGTTCGGGAGTATGAAGCCCGTCTTCTGGTTGATTTGCGGGCAAACGGTAAGAAAATTCTGGAGAAAATCCGTAAGGAAAAAGCTCTGAACGAAAAACTGGAAGAGGAAATTAGTGTTTTTCTGGAGAAATTCACGAAGGGCTTTGCTGGAACAGAGGCCAAAGCGGCTTAAAAAAAGGAGAGCTGGGAAATGTCAGATAAATTTCAATTACGCCTGATTTTAACAGAAGAATTTGCGAAGGCTGCCCGGAAAGACATGGATGATCCGGTATTGCAGACCTTGACGGATACTCTGAAGGCGCATGGTGCTGTGATGAATGATCAGTGGTCTAATTTTTTGAACTATCTGGTTCAATCAACGCAGGAAGAAAGGGATGCGAATCCGGCTCTTGCAGAGCTAACGATTAACACGATCAGGGATCTGGAAAAGCACGCCAAATACGAAAAAACATTTGTTGTTTATAAGGACGGGGAAGAACTGTTGAAAGAGACAGCCGCCGTCAAACAGATGATGAAGGCGTTTAAGGCACTGGAAGGTCAGGGTGTTGTCAAGGAAATGCAGATTGTTCCTGTGGCCCGTTTTCATTCGTAACGAGGAAATAGTTATTCAATGCC
Organism: Alphaproteobacteria bacterium; assembly: GCA_021776075.1. Classification (GTDB taxonomy): domain Bacteria; phylum Pseudomonadota; class Alphaproteobacteria; order Micavibrionales; family Micavibrionaceae; genus JAJFGQ01. The sequence continues at coordinate 21,361 of JAJFGQ010000016.1, forward strand.
AAGTTTGAAAGAATATAGAGATCGCATCGTATCCGTGAAATCAACACGGAAGATTACCTCTGCCATGAAAATGGTGGCGGCGTCCAAGCTGAAAAAGGCGCAGGGACAGGCTGAGGCCAGTCAGCCTTATGCGACAGCGATGGCGGCCATGATGGCGCGCGTGGCCGAGGGCGTTGTCGTCGGGCCGAGTAGTCCGAAACTGTTGATTGGTACGGGTAAGAGCGATGTGCATTTGCTGCTTCTTGTCACCTCTGATCGGGGCTTGTGCGGTGGTTTCAACGGTAATGTGGTCCGTAGAGTAAGGTTGGAAATCAAGCGCCTGCACAATGAAGGTAAAACGGTCAAACTGCTTTGTGTAGGGCGGAAAGGCCGTGACGTTTTGAAACGTGAACTGGGTAATAGCCTTCTGAAAAGTTTTACGGGTATTGGCCAGAAGGGTAAAATCGCTTTTGCCGATGCTGATCAGGTGACGCAGTTTGTGCTGGAGCAGTTCGAATCCGGTGAGTTTGATGTCTGCACCTTATTATATAATGAATTTAAATCGGTTTTGAGTCAGGTGCCTTCAGCGCAGCAACTTATTCCTTTTTCCATGCCGGTAACGGTAACGGTGAGCACTTCTGAAGACGGTCACGAAAAAGAGAAGAAAAAAGAAGAGGGCGTGAAATGTCCTTACGGGTTTGAACCGGAAGAAGATGAAATTCTGGGGCAGTTGCTGCCTAAAAATCTGGGTGTTCAGATTTTTCGCGCGCTTTTGGATAGTGCCGCAGGGGAGCAGGCTGCCCGGATGACGGCGATGGATAATGCGACCCGGAATGCCGGAGATTTGATTAATAACCTGACTTTGCAGTATAACCGTGCACGACAGGCTTACATCACGAAAGAATTGATTGAAATTATTTCGGGTGCGGAAGCCGTATAACAATGAAAACGGGAGAAAAAATATGGGAAAAGCGAGTGAAGAGTTTAATGAAGATGGTGATCTGACACCAAAGCAGTACGCGTTTAAGATGTTTAGGTCTGTAAGCGAAACGCATTTGGATGATATCGTTCGACATAAAGGTGAGCTGGATAAGGCGAATATAGCGGCACGGCTGAAGGAGATACAGGTTCTGGTTGACGGTATAAAAAACGCGGAAGGAACACTGAGCTATGAACAGGATTCCTTTATGGTGAATGTAATCGCCGCCGGGTTCGCGATCAGGAAAGAATACGGTATTACAGAGAGCGATATAAAAGCGGCAATATTACCCTATGAAACGGAGATGGGAAAAAAAACGGCAGTGCCGCAATTTCCCCGGCGTTTTGATTTGTGATGATGGAATAACGACAGAAAAAAGGTAAGGAAGAGAAAGTAATGACTAAAGCAAAAGGTACGGTAACACAGATTCTTGGTGCGGTTCTTGACGTGCAGTTTGAAGAGGGAAACGTTCCCGCTATCCTGAATGCGTTGAATACAGAAAATGATGGAAAAACGCTTGTGTTAGAGGTTGCTCAGCATCTTGGTGAAAATACGGTGCGCTGTATTGCTATGGATACGACGGACGGTATGGTTCGTGGTCATGAGGTTGTCGATACGGGCGCGCCGATTACTGTGCCTGTCGGACCGGAAACATTGGGCCGGATTTTTGATGTAATTGGTGATCCGGTGGATGAAATGCCGGCGCCGAAAACAAAGGAACGCCACCCCATTCACCGTGATGCACCGGAGTTTGCAGATCAGGCCACCGAAACGGAACAGCTTGTCACCGGGATCAAGGTTGTCGATCTGTTATGTCCTTACGCAAAAGGCGGTAAAGTCGGTTTGTTCGGTGGCGCCGGTGTGGGTAAAACCGTGACGATTATGGAGCTGATTAATAATATTGCAAAGGGCCATGGCGGTGTATCCGTTTTTGCCGGTGTGGGGGAGCGGACCCGTGAAGGGAATGATCTTTATCATGAGATGATTGAATCCGGTGTTATCGTGCCGGGCGATAGTGAAAAATCGAAAGCCGCTTTATGTTACGGTCAGATGAATGAACCACCCGGCGCGCGTGCGCGTGTGGCGCTGTCCGGTCTGACTATGGCGGAATATTTCCGTGATGTAGAGGGGCAGGACGTTTTGTTCTTCATGGATAATGTTTTCCGCTTTACGCAGGCTGGTGCCGAAGTGTCCGCGTTGCTGGGACGGATTCCTTCCGCTGTGGGATATCAGCCAACCTTGTCTACGGACATGGGGACGTTGCAGGAACGGATTACTTCAACGAACAAAGGCTCTATTACGTCAGTGCAGGCCGTTTATGTTCCTGCTGATGATTTGACCGATCCGGCACCGGCGACGACCTTTTCTCACCTTGATGCGACAACGGTTTTATCCCGTGCGATTTCGGAACTGGGGATTTACCCGGCTGTGGATCCTCTGGATTCTACGTCGCGTATCCTTGACCCGCGGGTTGTCGGTGAAGAGCATTATAAATGTGCTGCCGATGTGCAGAAAACTCTGCAAACCTACAAAGCCTTGCAGGATATTATTGCCATTCTGGGTATGGATGAACTGTCCGAGGAAGATAAATTGATTGTCGCACGGGCGCGGAAAATTCAGCGCTTCCTGTCACAGCCTTTCCATGTGGCTGAGGTCTTTACCGGCTCACCGGGTGTGTTTGTGCAGCTTGAAGATACAATCAAGGGTTTCCGCTCTATCGTTGACGGTAAGTACGATCACTTGCCGGAAAGTGCGTTCTACATGGTGGGTACAATTGAAGAAGCCGAAGAGAAAGCCAAGAAAATGGCTGCTGAAGCGGCTTAGAAAACAGAAAGAGAAAAATGACTGAAGCACAAACATTTGAATTTGAACTGGTTTCACCGGAGCGGAAATTAATGGCCGAGCCGGCGCGTATGGTCGTTATTCCCGGTGAAGAAGGTGAGTTTGGCGTGTTGCCGAACCATAGTGCTTTGATGGCGAGTATACGTCCCGGTGTTGTGGAAGCTCATTTGCGTGAAAATGATGATCCTGTGCGTATTTTTATCGCTGGTGGTTTTGCTGATGTGACAGCGACGAATTGTACGATCTTGGCGGAAGAGGCTGTGAATGTGGATGACCTGGATCAAGTTGATCTGGAACAGAATGTTCGGAACCTGACCGAAGATCTGGGTATGGTCGAAGGCGATGCTGATAAATCCCGTGTTGAGAACAAACTAAACCTTGCTAAAGCCAGACTTGATGCCGTTACGGGTAGCCTTTCGGCTTAAAAATAAGACATTATCGTCACCCCCGTGGCGTGCCGAATGGCACGCTGAAACAGCGGGGGTCTGGTTATGAGAGCAGCATAGCTGCGCACTTTGTTGTGCCGGATACCCGCACGAGGCGGGTATGACGGTGCCTCGTTCTTAATGAAAATGACTATAATTTCTCAGATGCTATTTCATTGTAACGCTAACAGTCCTCACTCCTATAATGCTGTTTGTCAGGTAAACCGTATCGGCGGCCAGCAGACGATCTACGGTGATGTGCTCCTCAATTGCCGGTTTTTCTTCTATCAAATGACGGCGGGTAATGCCGTCAAGTATGCCATCGGTTAAAGGCGGTGTAATCCATTCTGCGCCCTCCTGAATGAAAATATTGCAGTTCGTGCCACAGGCGACATGACCGGCATTGTTGAGCATAATGGCTTCGTCTGCTCCTTTTTCGATCGCTTCCATCTTGGCCAGAAGGTTATCGCCGTAATTGAGGGATTTAATACGCGATAGCGGCGAATTTTCATTACGCCGGACGGTTTCGGCAATAATGGCCGTTGCCGGTTCTTTGAAAAACGCGGGATCGAAAGCGGTCGCTGTGATCAGGACGGTCGGTTGTGCTGCTGTGGGTGGCGCTAGTCCCCGTGGTCCCACGCCGCGGGTGATCGTTGTGCGGAGGGAGGCGTATCCTTGGCCTAACCCGTTTTTGTGCAGCAAATCCGGTAAGGCTTGTATGAAGTCCTCCTGTCGATAAGGGACAACGATTTTGAGAATGCCGGCATTGTGTAGAATGCGGCGAACGTGATCTTCGGGGTGGAGAAGTTTGCCGTCGCGCGCGGCCATTGTGTCGAACACGCCGTCACCGAGCAAAAACCCGCGATCTGCCGGGGAAATGGAAATATCTTTGAAAGCGGTAAATTGTCCGTTCAGCCACGCGACGGTCATGCGGCGACCTTTGTCTCATGCCACTGATCGGCAATGGTGACAAAATTGCGGATCAGGTCCAGCCCATATTCAGTCAGAACAGATTCAGGATGGAACTGGATACCGTAAACAGGAAAGACCGGATGTTGCATCCCCATAAGAATGCGGTCGTCTGATGAACGGGCTGTGACTTCCAGTGGTGAATCATCGGGCAAAGTCGTGATAAGGGAATGATAACGCGCAGCTTCCAGAGGGCTTGGCAATCCCATGAAAAGGCCCGTACCCCGGTGACGGATCAGGCTTTTTTTACCATGAACGGGTTGATCTGCCTGCGCCGTTTTTCCACCAAAAACCTCACCGATGCATTGATGGCCAAGGCAAATACCGAGAATGGGAATCTGCGTGTGGAAACGCTCTATGATGGCAAGGCATTCCCCGGCCTTTTCTGGTGTGCCGGGACCGGGTGAGATAATAATGGCATCGGGTGGATTGGCGGCAATATCGTTGATGGTTATGGCGTCGTTGCGGACGACTTGTCTTTGGCGCCCCAGTTTTCCAACGTAACGGGCGAGATTGTAGACAAACGAGTCATAATTATCGACCAGCAAAATCATGGCTTATTCTATAGCAGAGGCTAGACGGTTTGTCTTTTCTTTTCAACAGCAGGAGCAAAGCTTCTGAAGAGCGCTTCGGCTTTATCCAGTGTTTCCTGATGCTCGGCGTCGGGGTCTGAATCAACGACAATGCCGCCCCCGACCTGAAAGCTGACGGTCTTGTTTTCAAAGGCCAAAGTGCGGATCATGATGTTGGTGTCCATGGCGCCGCTAAAGCTAATATATCCCATAGAACCGCAATAGGGGCCGCGGCGTTGCGGTTCCAGTTCTTCAATGATTTCCATGGCTCTGATTTTCGGTGCGCCGGTGATAGAGCCGCCGGGAAAGCAGGCATGCAGCAAATCAAGCGGCGTATGATCGGCGCGCAATGTACCGGTGACTGTCGAAACAAGGTGGTGGACGCTGGCAAAGCTTTCCAGTGCGCAGAGTTCCGGCACCTGAATAGAATGATCTTCGCAGACCTTGGACAGGTCATTGCGTAACAAATCAACGATCATGGTGTTTTCGGCCTGGTCTTTCTCACTATCCAGAAGCTCTTGTTGCATGGCGGCGTCTTCTTGCTCGCTATTCAGGCGCGGGCGTGTGCCCTTGATGGGGCGCGTTTCAACTTGCCTGTCCTTGAGCAGAAGAAAGCGCTCCGGAGAGGCTGAGGATAGCTTGAGGCTACCAAAATTCATGTAAGCGGCAAAAGGCGCAGCGTTAACATCCCGCAATGTGCAGTAATGCGCAAAGGGATCAAACGTCCGGGGCAGGGTTGCTTCAAATTTCTGGGAGATATTGGCCTGAAAAATATCGCCGGTATAGATATAGTCAATGACTTTCCCGACCTTGCTTTCATAGTCTGAGGGCGTGCCGTTGCAATCCCAGATCACGGGATTTTCTACTATGTGGGCCGGAATGTTTTTGTCTTTTGTCAGGCGTAAAAAATGGGCGTGTTTGACTTGCGCCTGTTCTTCTGTGTTGGCAAGGACCAGAAGCCATGTCTTTTGTTTTTCGTGATCAAACGCAACAACCTGATCGTAAATGCCGATGGCCATGTCAGGGATGTCGGGATTTTCTGCGGCGAGTGTTGGCAGTTTTTCAATCGACCGGGCCAAATCATAGCCAAAATATCCCGCTGCTCCGCCCTGAAAAGGCGGTAAGTCAGGTTGATGCTGTTGATTCAGGCCCCATCCTTCGAGACGTTCCCTGACGACCTCAAACGGATTGCCATAGAATGACAGGCGTTGTTCCGGATTAGTCACAAGAATTTTTCCGTTCTTGGCCTCAATCGTTTCTATGGGCTGGAACGTAATAAAGCTGTACCGGGCTAGTTTATGGTCGCGGTCAGCACTGTCAAAAAACAGGCTGTAAGGCTGATCATGCAGAGCCGAAAAAACGGCCAGTGGATCTGCTTCGTCAGGCAGAGGAAATGAATGTAGTGTTTTGTACGCCATAAAACGTTTTATGATCCCGGTTTCCGCGGATTGCAAGATATATTTTTGCACTTTGTTTTTTCAAACCTGTAGCTTTGGAAAAAAGTCTGTTTGCCGCGATAAGACAATATTATGGGCGTCATGCGCTCTATTTTCTTATGATGGCTTTGCCTGAGTCGCGGAACCATAAGCACGTCTCTTAATAATATGTTTTCTTCTGTCCATTCTTTTGTCATTTTTCCTCCTATAGTCTTATTCGATTTTCCTCTTTTGTTTCGTAAGTTGCTGTTTTTGTACCTTTATTCCAACAGTCTTACCAAACAGGTTTTTAAAAACACCGTTCCGACCCGTCCAAGAAAGGGACTTACACTTTATTTCTATAACATTTTACGCTCGGAGTCAAGGAATTAATTCCTATTTTGTGAGTGGGGAGCGCAGAGACGCAAAGTTTTTGTCTGTTGTTATCTTGACCGACGAACCCCGCCCCGTCATCCCGAATGAATATGAGGGATCCTTCTTCGTTGATAGAGGGCTGGATCCCTCATATTCATTCGGGATGACGGATAAAGGGTTATGGGAGGATGGAGGAGAGGTAATTGGAATGACGGACGATTTCTGAAAGACTGCGCGATTGTTATAGTTGTTTTCATTAAGAATAAGACATTGTCATGCCCGCTTTATGCGGGCATCCGGCAAAACAAAGTGCGCAGTGGCGCTCATAACCAGACCCCCGCCGTTTTTATCCTGCTATCGCAGGATCGCGGGGGTGACGGGAGTGTCTTATTATTAATCGAAATTACTATAAAAGGCATCGCAACGCATGGCGGAGCCTTCTTTATAAGAAGCTTTTTATAGTCAATAAAGTCTCCGCCAATCCCAGCCGTTCGACCTCCACGCCTTCCGGGAAAGCGCCGTGCAGTTTTGAGGGCAGGCCGGAATCCAGCATAACGAACACGCCTTTATCATCGGCCCGGCGGATCAGTCGGCCATAAGCCTGTTGTAGTTTCAGGCGGGTTATCATTTCATCATAGCGCCGTCCGCCGAACGCATCGCGTCGTGCTTTGTGCAATATGGTCGGGCGCGGCCACGGTACGCGGTCATAGATCAGCAGGCGCAGGGACTCCCCCGGTACGTCAATGCCGTCCCGCACGGCATCCGTTCCCAGCAGGCAGGCATGGGGGTCAACACGAAACATATCGACCAGTGTTCCTGTATCTATTCCATCGACATGTTGGGCGTAAAGAGGGATACCGGAGTCTTCCAGCGGCCCGGCAATGCGGGTCTGTATGGCGCGCAGACGCTGGATCGCGGTAAACAGACCCAGCCCACCGCCGCCCGATGCTTTAAACAATTCACGGCAGGCGCTGGCGACTTGCTCCATATCGTTTTTATTGATGTCTGTGAGGACAAATATTTTTGTTTGTGTCTGGTAGTCAAAAGGAGAAAGCAGGGAAATTTTTTCGACGTGAGAAGAAAAATAGCCTGCGCCTGTGCGTTCCTGTGCTGTGCGCCAATCCTGTTCTTCGTCGCCGGTATGGTCGCGTAAGGTGGCGGAGGTTATAGCGATGCCGTGGGCGTGGGGCTTGAGAGCAGCGGCGAACGGTTTCATCGGGTCGGTCCAGTGACGGTACAAGCCGACATCATAGGCCTTGCCTTCAATACGTTCGATCTCCATCCAGTCTATGAAGTTATTGTCTGTTGTGCTGGTTTGCAGGGTTGTCAGCATATCAATCCATGCGCCGACAGTAATCTGGGCGCGGCGGTCGAGACCCGAACTGAGCGATTCAAGACGTTTGCGGGTATCAGAATCCAGTGTATCGGCATGGTCGTTCAGTTTCTTTTTTAGGTGGGCAGAGAGCTGCTTCATCGGTGTTTGCAGCATGCGCAGGGCCGTTTGCAGCTTTTTGGCAGCGTCCGGTAGATGTTCGATGAGGGGCTGTGTCTGTGTTTCGAGGGAGTAGGGGCCGCTTTGTCCGTTGGCGCGGGCGAAGACTTGCTGGTACACGAGGGCCAGGAATTTTTCCGTCGCGTTTTGTGGAGTCTTGTCTTTCAGGCGGTGTGACCAACCCTGTGCCGCGAGGGCGCGGGCTGATTCCATGATGGCCTGCAAGAGGGCTTCAGCCTCCGCTTCACCGGCGATTAAATCCTCTGCCCGGCGTTTCAGTCCCCGGGCGCGGCTTTGGCGTCCGCCCTCCGCCCCCAGAATCCAGCGCCGTAAGTCACAAGTTTCCCGCGCGGTTAAATGGCCGGAAAAGGCACTGTCTGCCGCATCGAATAAATGATGGCCTTCATCGAAAACATAGCGCTGTGGTAGCTCATCGCCGGGATTGGAGAGCGCTGTCTGAATCATCACAAGAGCGTGGTTTGCCACGACAATAGAGGCATGCCGGGATTTGCGGACAGACCGTTCGACAAAGCATTTATGATAGTGGTCGCAGGCGGCATAGATGCATTCGCCGCGTTTATCGGCCAGATTAAGGGTGTGTTTATAGCCGAGCAATCCCGACAGCCAGCCGGGAAAATCACCGCCCTGCATGTCGCCATCACGGCTTGTCTCCGCCCAGCGTGCCATTAATCCGGCGGCAAGAGCTTGATCCGGGTATTTGGCTAACGCAGCACCGGCCACGGTATCTTCCAGATTAAGAAGGCACAGATAATTCTCGCGGCCCTTTCGGATGGCGACTTTGCTGTCTTTGATTTCGGGGGTGGGATAGAGACGGTCCAGTTCCTGATCGACCTGCCGTTGCAGGTTTTTCGTATAAGTGGAAATCCAGACCGGACCGCTGTTTTTTTCAGCCCAGACGCTTGCCGGGGCCAGATATCCCAGCGTTTTTCCGACACCTGTGCCGGCTTCAGCCAGCGTTATATGAGGATCTTCCTTGTCTTCAAGCGGAGAAAAGGCAGTGGTCAGGGCGGTTGCGTAGTCCCTTTGCTGCGGCCGGGCTTCGGCATCGCTGTCCAGCAGTTCTGTGAGCTTGTCACGGCTTTCCTCACCCGTGACGGGGTGGTGCGTGGGCGCTGGCGGTGGTGCTTCTTCCGACCATTCGGGTAGGTGTTTCCAGATATTCAGGGTTGTTTTGGCAGTAAGGGGGGTGGCTATATCGTATTCTTCGCCCCATGCGGCAAATATATAGGGTGTCCATGCCCATCCTTTTCCCTGTAGCCCCATGACACGGGCGATTTCAAGAGGGTCGGCCTTTTTTCCGGTGCGGGATTCCCGCTGTAGATTAGCCAGAAGACTTTGTGCGATTTCAATGAGGGTAAAGGGTGTATCTTCAAATTGTTCGGGTGCATTCAGCCCCAGCGTTTTTGCCAGTCCAACCGGGGTGGGAACGCAGAATTTTGCAGGATGGACGAAGGCAAAGAGCTCAAGGACGTCAAAGCCGGAGACGCGTTCAGTCTGTAATTTTTGATAGGTGTAAGGTGCGTGGCAGACCAGAACCGGTTGTCTATGAAGGAATGCCCCTGCCTTTTTATGGGAGAGAGCCTTGATCTCTCCGTCCGTTGTCAGGATAGCTGCTTGCCGTGTATTGACGGTTAGGGCAGGGATATCCGGTAATGAGACAAGCGGGTCAGTTTTTTTCTGAGACGATGATGACATTTTAGAGTTGAACCGAATTCAAATAGTCATAGATGACGTCCATTTCGGCCTGAATGTCGTGAACAAGTGCCTGTTTTTGTTCTGTACTTTGTTCAGAGATTTCTTCGGCCTTCAGGCAAAGGTGATACAGGCGGGTAGCACCAAAACTGCCCGATGCCCCTTTCAGGCTGTGCGCAACGCTATCCCAGTTTTCATTTGCCGAATCTGTGCAGTTTTCCGTCAGTATATCGACGGCTTCTTTTCCTGTTTTGAAAAATATTTTTACGACATTAGCGTTCATGACATTTTTTCCCTCTACAAATTCCAGTAGACGGTTGAGATCAACAGGAAGAAGCTCTTCTTCATGAGGCTCATTTTTCGATTGAGAGTCGGTATTATCAGCAGTGTCATCTTTGTCGCCGCCGTGTTTCCCCCCAAGTTGGCGGTGTAGAGCTTCCTTCACTTCATCGAAAGTCATAGGTTTGCTGAGGTAATCATCCATGCCAATCTTCAGGCATTTTTCTTTTTCCCCGACCATGGCATTAGCCGTCATGGCGATAATGGGGACATGTTTGTCCGTGTTGCGCTCGGTGTCTCGTATGATCTGCGTGGTTTTATAACCATCCAGTTCCGGCATCTGGCAATCCATGAGTATGATGTCATAGTCATGGTCTTGTATGTATTCCAGAGCCTCTCTGCCGTTGTTGGCTATATCGATAGCCTGAAAGCCTATTTTTTTGAGCCATTTAAAGACCAGCATCTGATTGATTTCGTGATCTTCAACAATAAGAACGTTTAAAGCGCTAAAATTAATGGAAAGAGAGGGCGCCGTAAGGTTTTCCGGGTTTTTTGTTTCCTGAGCGTGATTGGTTTCTTTTTGAGAAGGTAGCGTAATAGTAAAGGTTGTGCCGATTTTTTCATGACTGGAAAAGGAAATCTTCCCTTTCATCATATCGACCAGGTTTTTTGTAATGGCCAATCCCAGTCCTGTCCCCCCATATTTACGGGAAATTGATGTGTCGGCTTGTGAAAACTGGTTAAAAATCTGGTCCTGGAATTCTTCGGGAATACCGACACCTGTATCTTTAATCGTTAAAACCAGTTCTGCGCTGCCGTCATCGTTCTCTGCCCATGTTGCTGTCAGTGTGACATCGCCTGCTGTATCTGTAAATTTAACGGCATTGCCAACCAGATTGACCAGAATTTGCTGGATACGCATTTCATCGCCAATAATCCACGCCGGAATAGAAGGGCTTATTTTTGTTTCAAAATTAAGCCCTTTGCGGGATGTTTGCGGCTTAATAATATCCCCTATTTTCCTGAAGAGTTTTTCCGGTTGGAAGGGCTTTTCCACAATTTCAACTTCCCCGGCCTCAATTTTTGATAAATCAAGTATCGTGTTCAAAATCATCAGGAGTGATTCCGCAGAACGATGGATGGCATCTATTGTGCCATGAAATTCTTCATCGTGAGTATCGTGGGAATCGCTTTTTTTCAAAATTTCAGCCAGCCCCAGAATGCCTGTCATCGGCGTGCGTAGTTCGTGGCTCATATTGGTCAGAAAATCTCTTTGTATATCCGTTGTCTTTTCAGCTTTGTTCTGCGCATCTTTCATATTGTCGGCATGGGTTGCTAAATGGCGGATGTAAAAAAACAGCATGAGCGAAGCGGACAGAAAGAGAATAAAAGTCAGCGTCGCTTTCTCATAAATTTTCTGGTCCAGGAGTTTTTCCGTTGGCGTAAAAATAGAAGTCAACTCATGACCGGCCATGTTCATTTTCTTTATGTGGCGGTAGGTGTTCTTACGAAGCTCTTTCAGGGCAAGCGGGGTCGAATCATAATTCAGTATTGTGGTGTATAGGACTGTTTCTTTTCCCGCAGGGCTTGTATCCGTAACGGTCAGATCCAGAATATCTTCTCCGGTGGGAAGAATGGCGGCTTCCACAACATTTTCAATATCAAGTACACTGAAGTAAAAAGATCTTATCGCTTTTTTACGGGCCTTGAGGGAAGGTAAGCCTTCCTCATAATGAAAGACAGGGACAATGAACGTTAGTTGTTCGTAGCCGTTCTTTGGTTTGTGGCAATGGTCAGTGACTTTGTTATCAGCCCCTGAAAAGAGTGTACCCAGAAAGGCAACGATCCGGGCCTCATTGACTGCCGTTTGTAAGGCGGCGGAGAATAAGGGGTCATGTGTTGTATCATGTCCTATGCAGTCTTCGTTATTGCGGCGCGGTTCCACATAGGCAAGAGGGTAAAAGATCGGAGCACCTTTTATATAAGGCTGAATGGACGGTATAAGAAGTTCATCTTGTAGTCGTGCCAGTGTTTCCTGATCTTCACCGGGTCTGATAACGGGTATCCATCCCAGCATGTCGTAGCTGATATGTTTTGTCAGGAACGGTTCTGTAAAAGTCCTGAATTCATCAGGGCTTATCCATGAAGATGCCTGATAAAAGGCTTCCAGGGTGTAGAGAACCTGTAAATGCCAGCTAAAGCTTTTTTCGATAAAATGGGACTTCTCGATTGCAACCTTTTCTACTTCATGCCGCACGATATTTTGGCTTGATTGGTAGCTCTTGGTGGCAGCTGTGATAGAGATGATCAGGGCTACGGCAATAAAAGAAATTTGCAGCATTTTGCTTCGCGCAAAAGAGAGGTCTGATGCCTGTTCTGTCTTTGGTAAAGATGACCTGTGTTTATCCATGTTTTCTACCATAGCAAAGCTTGTCTGTGTAGGCGAGAGAAGTTGCTTTCATGCGCCTGTATTCTATCAGGCCGCCTTCTTTTCATCCGGCGGTACAAAGATTTCCGGTGTGTCACCCGGCCATTGCTCCAGATAAAGAGACTGCGACGGGAAGGCAAATCCGCTTTTGGCTTTATTTTCTACGATTTCTTTAATGGCAAAGGCAAAGGCCTCTTTGATTTCCAGCCATTCGCCCCAGTCCGTCGTTTTGGTGAAGCAGTAAATCATAAAATCAATGGATGAGTCATTGAAGCTGTCAACCCGGACGAAGGTGGAGACTTCCGGTGGTTTTGAAAAATCATCATTGGTCATGATGTATTCCATGATGCTATCGCGGATAATTTTCATTTGATCTACGCTTGAGCCGTATATGACTCCAATTTTCCAGTATATGCGGCGGTGGGTCATGCGGCTGAAATTGGTGATCGGCGCATCTGAAAGAAGGCTATTGGGAACTTGTACAGGGGCTTTATCAAAACGGCGTACTTCGGTAGAACGAAAGCCTATATTTTCGACCGTGCCTTCAACCACGCCATCGACCTTGATCCAGTCACCGGGCTGGAATTTCTTTTCAGCAATGATTGTAATGCCGCCGATCATGTTCTTGAACATGTCCTGTGCGCCCAGAGCAATGGCAGCACCAAATAAACCAAGTCCGGCGAGGAGGGGGCCGACCTTAATTCCCCAGACTTCGAGTATAACAGCACCGCCGATGAAAATGAGAATGACTTTGATGACCTTGAATAGCCACTGCACCATCGTACGGCTGAGCATTTTTTCCAGCCCTTTCAATATATGGCTGAGGGGGCCGAGTGCCCGGTTTAGTGCCCAGAAAATAGTAAAGGAAATCAGCGTGCGCATGAAGCGGGAGAAAAAGTCGCCCATCATTTCATCAGCCCCGGCATAACGAATGGCGAAGAAAAGACCCAGTATGACGGGGATAAATCGAATGGGCGGGATGAGCGCTTCGATAATTTTATCGTCGACGCTGGTGTCTGTGCGGGCTGACCATTTATGGAGCCGGTTCAGGATGTATTTGCTAAAAATCCCGCGTATGAGAAGAAATCCAGAAAAAATCAGGAGCGCGACAATGATTTTTCCAATATCGACACCTAAAAATCCATGTTGCCAGACATCCAGAACCTCGGCCCAGAGATCTTGTGCTGTTTGAAGTTTCTTTTCTTCCATCGTTTCATCCTGTAGTTTTGTCTTATGACTGAGGGGGAGAATATCAACATTGAGGCCATACGCAAGACCTTGCTTGACCGCCAGGCGGAATTGGAACGTTTAACTGCCTCATCGGCTGAATCTCGTGAGATTGTGGAGTTAGACCAAACTCTTCAGGGCCGTTTATCGCGTATAGATGCGATGCAGCAGCAGGAAATGGCCAAGGAAACGGAACGCCGCCGACAAATTGAACAGCAACGGATCGTCGCCGCTTTAAAGCGTGTGGATGAAGGTAATTACGGCTACTGCGTGCAATGTGATGAGGACATAGAACCGAAACGGCTGGCGCTTGATCCGTCTGTTCCTGTTTGTATAAAGTGCGCCGAACGGTAAGAGAGAAAAGGTGAGAGTGTGATCGACTATTGGGCGTTAGGTTTGGCGTATCTTGTATCATGGGGGGCGATGATGTCGCCGGGGCCTGATTTTTTGATCGTGATGCGCAATGCGTTGGGCTATTCAACGCGTGCCGGTATTTTTACGGGGCTGGGGATTACGATGGGTCTGACCTTTCACATGGGGTATTGCCTTGCCGGGCTGGGACTTGTGATTGCACAGTCTGTTTTTCTATTTAATATCCTGAAATGGATCGGGGCGGGTTACCTTATATATGTCGGGATAGATTCCTTGCGCTCGAAAGGACCAGATAAGGATACGCTACGCATCGAAAGCATGACTGAAGGAACGGACGGAAAGACAAAGACGGATAAGCAGGCCTTTATTAATGGCCTTGTCACAAACTTTTTTAACCCGAAGGCGGCGCTGTTTTTTATCGCGCTGTTTAGCCAGATGATTGCCCCCGGCACGCCATTCTCCGTGCAATTTGGCTTTGCTGTTTTGTTGGTGGTCACGGCATTATTCTGGTGGTGCCTTTTATCTGTGATCATGGGGCAGCGTCCTGTCCGCCATGCTTATGCCCGTTCGGCAAAATGGATTGACCGTATTTTTGGTGGTTTCTTTATTGCGTTGGGTGCAAAGTTGGCGCTGGTGAAAATCACATAAACCGGGGTGTTTCCTTAATTTCCGTTTTTTTCTCTTTTCTGGCATCCAGATATTCCTGAAAATGACCGGCATTTTGATCGATCAATTCTTTATGATTACTTGCAGCGGCAGCAAATGGTTTGCTTAGTTTGACCAGTGCGCCGTGTCCCATGAGTTTAAGGCCTGCGCCGGTATAGGGAAGGGTGCCCCCTGCCCAGGTTCCCAAGCCTCCGCCCAATAATACCGGCAAAGTGCCGTCCCCGTACAGCGTTCCCAAACAGGCACCGATCACGGCACCGGTTGCCGCCAGTACTCGCCCTGATTTTTTCATTTCATCGGATGGATAGTTGCTCGTCAGGTGAAAAAGAGGAGAAAGCATTGTCATCCCCAGACCATCAGTAAAATCATCATGATCAAATCGGTGCGGCCCGTAGACACCATCATCATGTCTCAATAGGTCATTATAGGTATTTTTTATATAAAAATCATGACACTGCTTCAAAGCCCAACAGAAAGCACTGGTGAGTGAAAAATCATAGGGGTCGTCATTGTGGTTTGATGTGTCCATCATGGTTCCTTTCATCGTTTTAACAATAATCAGCATCCGATGATGTTGATTACTATGCTAACGTGCAGAACCCTTCGTCACAGGTGCATCTTACACCCACGGATTATGTTATGTCAAAAGAAATCGGACATGCTCCGAAACGGCAGCTAACGTACAATCAACGTGTGGTAAAAATGGTAACTACCAACGGGCGGTATACCGCTGCCTTCAAAGCAGCCGGAGCGTTTTCCGGCGGGCTGGTCGATAATCTGCCCGTCTATGAAACCACCGGTATAAAGGGTCGTGATATCAACATTTCCCGTATTCTGCGGAATACCGCTAATGCCCAGTTCCGTATTCATTCGGCCGCATAGGGCTTGTGTGACATTGGGTAGGATGATCAGGATTTCATTGTCTGTGTTGGATGTTGTGCCCGTTCCGTTTGTGCCGACATCCTGTACGCTGTTCGCCCCTGTAAACAGCCAGTCGCTGTTATTGGTCGTTGTCCTGCCCGGCGGATTTTTATAGGTAATGCCGCCGCCGCCGACATCGAATATGCGGCAATCCATACCGGCTGTCGGGCAACGTGGATTGGTATAGCCGGACACAAAGCTGTTTTCAAAGCTTATGTCTCTTTCGCCCACGCTGCGCATCCGCATCTGGTCGATCGCTTTTTCAATGCCTAAGGCCGTGCGCATGATGTCCGAGGCCTGTATCCGCATGCGCTCAATGTCGCCGCTTTGCTCCGTTGTGTCGGAGGAGCGGCTGATCGTAACGGCCAGTGCAGCCAGCAAGGCGATGGCCAGAAGAATAAACCAGAGGGCGTTACCGGATTCCTGTTTCATGGTGCCACTCTAAACCCTGAATAAGCAGAATACACATGAATTTTTTATCTTTTTATTTGAAGGTGATTCCGCTCGCGATCACATATTGACCCTTTGAGTCCGTGTATCCCTTGTACTCAAGAGGTTCGGCAGGTTCTGTCGCTCTGCTGAAAGATAAGGAGGGCGTACCGCCGCCCGTGCCGAGGCGTATATTGGCTCCGTGTTTAAGCAATTCCCGTACAACCTCTAAATGACCAAATTCAGCGGCGCCACGAAGGGGGTAATCAAGATTGATGTGGATATCAGCACCATGTTTGATGAGTTCTCGTACGATTTCCAGATGGCCGTGAACGCAGGCGCCAGCCAGAGCATCATCACTTCTGGCACGAACATCTGCACCGTCTGCAATGGCTTTTAGCATGGCGACCATATCACCATCGCTGGCCGCTTTTACAAAACGTTCATTAAGGGTAGTGGGTGTGGCGGTGACGGAAAATTTTTAACAACAGTCTCATAGGTCAGGACCATATGGTTCCCTTTTCTGTGGGAATGCTTTTCTTTTAAGGCAGCAAGATGATCGTCACCCTGGCGCACATGAGCCAGTAATGTTTCTTTCGTGATCTCTTCGCCGGCCTTTGCCAGCTGCATCGCCAGAGCCGGCAGTGCCTTTTTTAGTGCTTCATAGCGTGCTTGATCTTCCTCCCTGATTATATCAAGAACGGAGAGGGCGGCTTTGATGGCCGGTGGTTGTTCTTTTGTTTCTGTCGCCATAATGACCTTCTAGGAGGCGTGGTTTTCCATTGTCCTGCAATTCTATACGGAAACCTATAACAAATTATGAAAATCATTGTGTTTTTTAAGCTGAAAAACGTGGAATTTCAGGATGTTCTCTGCTATTTTTCGTGGCTATGCAAAAGGAGCCTTAACAAATGAGTCAGCAAGCGATGAAAACAGAAGATAATCAGGATCAAAACGTTCTACGGCAGGCCAAAGAGCAAAAGCTAAAAGCGTTGCTGGATGGCGGTGTTGATCCGTATCCGCATTGTTATGACCGGACACATATGGCGGGTGATTTGCAGGAACAGCATAAAGACCTGGAAAACGGTGTGGAGCTGGAGGATGCCGTGTCTGTCGCGGGTCGGATCATGGCGATGCGCAATAACGGCATGTTTCTTGATGTGCAGGATGCGAGTGGCAGAATTCAGGTTTTTTGTCACAAGGACAGCATGGACGAAGATGAACTGGGCAAGCTGAAACAATATGATATTGGTGATATTGTCGGGGCGAAAGGCACAATCCGCCGGACGCCACGCGGAGAATTATCCGTGCGCGCCGTGGAAACTGTGATGCTTTGTAAGTCGTTACTGCCTCTGCCGGAGAAACATCATGGCCTGACGGATATAGAGCAACGCTACCGCCAGCGTTATCTGGACCTGATCATGAATGAGGGCAGCCGGGATACCTTGCGGGCGCGTTCCAAAATTATTTCTGTTATTCGCCGTTATATGGAGGATATGGGTGCAATCGAAGTCGAAACGCCGATCCTGCATCCGATTATGGGCGGAGCTACCGCCAAGCCGTTCGTGACACATCATAATGCGCTGGGCACGAATTTTTTCCTGCGTGTCGCGCCGGAGCTTTATCTGAAGCGCTTGATTGCCGGTGGTCTGGCCGATGCCGTGTTTGAAATCGGACGGCTGTTCCGCAATGAAGGGATTTCACCGCGCCATAACCCCGAATTTACAACGATTGAGGGTTATCACGCTTATAAAGACTATAACGACATGATGGAACTGGTTGAAAATCTGGTGCAGAAAATTGTGATGGAGCTACATGGGACGCTCAAAATACCTTTCGGCGATTTTGAAATTGATTTTTCCGGACCGTGGCAGCGTAAAAGCATGCTCGACCTTGTCGCCGAAGAAACCAATATTGATTTCCTGCGGTTTGAGGATGCGGACAGCGCTCGGAAAGCCGCCGAAGATCTTGGTATTTCTATTGACCCGAAAGCAAATTGGGGACAGATCGTGGAAGCCGTGTTTGAGGAGCAGGTGGAGCCGGGCCTGATCCAGCCGATCCATGTCACCGATCACCCGATGGATATTTCACCGCTGGCGAAAACGCATCGTGACAATCCGCGTCTGGTGGAGCGTTTTGAGAGCTTCGTCAATACATGGGAGATCAGCAACGCCTTTTCCGAGTTGAACGATCCGCAGGAGCAGCGCCGCCGTTTTGAAATGCAGGCCACGGCCCGTGAAGCCGGGGACGAAGAAGCGCAAATGATGGATGAGGATTTTGTGACGGCGCTGGAATACGGTTTGCCGCCGACAGGGGGCTGGGCGATTGGAATCGACCGGTTATGCATGTTGCTCACGGATTCATCGAATATCCGTGATGTGATTTGCTTCCCAACTTTGAAGCCGAAAGGATAATGGCAAAATTATCAAGGAGCGGGTACGCAATCGCCGAGTTTGAAAAGTTTTTTTCCGTTATTTGATGTGGAAACAGACTGGACTTTGCATTTTAAAGGCGTTGCTTCTTTGTATAAAAGTTCTCTGACCTTGGACGAAACGTCTTGTACCTGATTGTTGTTTTGTTCAAAAACACTATGACCGACCGCTTTAACCCCGATATCATCGGATTTCATCATTTGTTTTGCAGTGTTATTTATGGCGCAGCCTTCATTATAAGACCGTTCCCCGGAGCGGTATAATCCGAAAAAGACCGTTGTTTGCTCTTCATCCATGCAAGTGTCTTTATTCATGTTGGGCAGGCTGGCGCAGGCAGGAAAGATCATAAAGGCACTAGCTATTGCAAAAAGTTTCATCAGTTTGATGGTAGATGGACTCATATTTTTACATCTTTGTAAGTTATTAGAAAGAAGCGCTTCAAATTCAAATCAAAGCGCTTCTTTCTAAATTATTAGGGTGTGAATTTTTTGCAGTCCAGATTCTCTTTTGTCAGAAGGATCACAGAAGTTGCCGCAGCTTCTTTTCCACAAGGGGACATCAGGTTCTGAGATACGATGGATGTCGCGGTTTTGAACTCCTCATGAAGCTCAAGCAAGGCACCAAGCCCTACGGCAACAAGCCCGTTATCTTTCTTGACCAGTCCGGCATTAATAGCGGAAAGCGCAGCGTTTTGAGAAAGACAGGTTCTGCTCTGGCTGCTTTTGCCACCGCCAATTCCTGTATAAGGTGCGCCGACAGAAAGGGACCAGCCCTCACCGCAATTTCCTGTTGGTTGAATATAGACAGAAGGGGCTATCCCAATCGGAAGAGGTGAGTCATAGTTTTCTGTAATGCTGATCGGGCCTGTTGATGAATTAGAGTGTGAATCAGAATTTCCGCCAGTGGCCTTTGATTTCCCGCCGCTTGCATAGGATGAAGCATTTGAATTTGAATGAGCCTTTCCACCTTTTGCAATATTCGTATTGTTATTGTAGTTAGTGTTTCGGTTCGTGTTTTTAATTTTGTTGCCGCCACAAGGCTCGACTAAATCGACACCGCAGCCGGTTTCGGTTGCGCTCGTTTCGTTATGACCGCCCAAGCCCATTGCAAAGAAGAGAGCTGCCGTTGCCAAGGTTAATTTTACACCAGAGTTTTTCATTGTCTTACCTATCGTTTTGAAGTTTTGTTTACGTATATAATGCATGGTCTTATGTCATAAAGAAGATATTCTGTCAAACTTATTTTTCATATTTTTGTTTGTGTAATTTATTATTTATGGTATATGAAGCCCATAAATAATATGAATTCCGGCAATATGTATTCTGGATGATTTTAAAAAGGCAATGAAAGATGACAGAGAAGAGTGAAGCGGCCAGTAACGATGAGGAAATCAGCACTACAGAGAATAATGGTTCTGATCGTAATAAGACTTCAAAACACTGGCTTTCGCGGATATTTAATGTTGCCGCGCCCATGGCCGCAGGTCTTGGTGTAGGGCTTGCTATTAAAAGCTGTGTGGTTGCTTCTTTATGTACGGTTGGCGCACCGGCAATGGTGACGGCTGTTGTGGCCAGTGCCAGTGCAGGCCTTTTGACAGGCTTGCTTAAGGAAGGCTGGAAATATAATTCAGAGCAAAAAGAAGACCCGACGGCTAAATTCTTTACAAAGAAAAGGCTTTCAAGGCTTTTTACCAGTATGGCAATTGCCGGTGTTGCTGGATCTTTTTCTTTTGTGTTTGCCGATGAAATTAAGGATGCCGCAGGATTTGTCTACGATAAGGTGGGCGGCCTGTTTGGTGGGGCAGCCCTTGCTCCTCTGGAAAGTTCTGTTGTTGAAACACCGTTGCAGGAAGATACGGGACCTTCTGAGTCTGTTGTTTTGGAAGAGGCGGCTGAAATCCCTGTTATTCCGGTGCAGATTGTTGAATCTGACATTTATGCGGTGGAAAAAGGTGATAATCTTTGGACGATTGTTAAAGAACATTATGGATTGACAAATGATGCCGATATTCAGCGTTATACGGATGGCGTTGCTGCGGGTAATAACCTAACAAGCGGTACGGCAGCTAGTCATCTTGCTCTTGATGATCAGATAACCCTCATGCCTGCTGAAATTTTAGAAAATCATAACCAGTTGGCGCTGGATTGGACGGCTCTGGATGCTGAAACAAAGGGTAACTTAAGTCAGAATACAGTTTCTTCTCACGTGCCAATAAAACCAGCCGTTCTTGTGGTTAGTGATGTTAATGAGGCTGTAAGCTTTCCTACAGAAGGCGTTGAAGAGATTCAGGAAATTGAACCTGTTGTTATTCAAGCGTTGGAGCCGGTAAAGCCCATACTTAAAGATGTTGGACTAATTCAGTCCCTGGAGAGACCGGAGAGCGTTACGTCAGATTTCAACAAAACACAAATACTCGATACATATACGGAACCTATGGGTATCTGGGAAGAAAACACAGAGTTTGCTGATAACAAGGCGCTTGATACGCCGACAGAACCCATGGGGATTTGGGAAGATAAGCCCGAGCTTGCCGCTGATATAAATCAGGATAACAATGAGGGGGCTGTTTGCAGTCCGGTTATTCAGGGTGCGGATATTGGGTTTGTCTGTGCAATGGATCATGGCAATCTGGCCATTATCGAAGGGG
This sequence comes from Alphaproteobacteria bacterium, assembly GCA_021776075.1. Lineage (GTDB taxonomy): Bacteria > Pseudomonadota > Alphaproteobacteria > Micavibrionales > Micavibrionaceae > JAJFGQ01. Next base: position 42,523 of record JAJFGQ010000016.1, read on the forward strand.
ATAGTATCATTATCCAGCCGGCGTTATTCTCTCCGAGATAATCCGCGTGCTTTTCTTATTGGGTGTTTTTTCCCGTTTGAAGAACGCATTGGGAGCATAGGACAGGACGATTTCCATCGGGCTGACACATGTTCCTTCGATCAGGTGACCGTCCTCCCGTGAATCCCCGTTATTGCTTGTGATATGGACGTGCGGGGTGCGCTCACCGTCCTGCATAAGGATCGTACCCTGCATGGAATTAACGTTGAACACGCCTTTAATCTGCCGGCACAGACTCCCGGCGCCATATTTCCCGCATTCATTCATAAAGCTGAGGTCTTCGGCGCTGCCGATACCTGAAATAATGGCGGCGTATCTTATGCCCTTTTCTACAGCAAGCGTTTTCAGAGACTCCATAATTTTGTCGCCCTGTTCAAGGGAAACGTAATACGTCCTGCTGTGGCTGTCATAATTATATTCCATGCACATTTAGTAGCAGAACTCTTTGATTATTACAAATTTGGGCTGTCATGAAAGACCGGGCTGCGTCCGTTTTTTGGGTTTGGGCAGGAGATGTTGAGCAGCTTTCTCGACGGCTTCCTTATATCGTTCCAGCGCCTTTTGTCCGGATTCATATTGTTCCTGCGTGAGGGGGAATGTCTGTATTCCCTCCGCGATTTTGTCTTTCAAATGCGGTTGGGTGATGCTGAGATAACGTCGTACGGGTTGCCAGAGGTGATAGCTTACCCCTCTGTATTCATTCCGTGACATTGTTGTGTTTTCTGTGATTTCGCGGGCCTTGTCCATGATGTTCTCCATGGTCATAGTCGCCATTTTCTCCGGTCCTTGTTCACGGATAAAATCGCGGACGGCCAGTAATCCCGGTATCGTATAGTTAAAAAAAGCCGGTGCGGAAACGAATGTCATATCATCGATCCATCCGTCCGTTAGAATATTAACTTCAGCGTCGGTCATTTTTGAAATAATCATTTTGGCCAGTTGTGGCGCGCTGCGCATGCCTCGTGCTTCAATTTGTTTGATGGCTCTGTATGTGGCAGCCTCTGAAGCAGCCTGAAGATTCCCTTCCTGCGCCAGCTTTAATGTTCCCGCGATGTCGGCGTATGTTTCCGCGCGGTAAATATCATATTCCGAGCGGAGCCTTTTTTCGCCGCTGGAGACAAGGGCCTGCCATGAATTTGTTCGTCCGCCGGAGGAGGTTATATTGGCCCTGAACCACGGGTCGGTGCAATGAAAGCCTTCATGCAGTCTTTTGAAGCGGCGGATCTGATCGTGGGATTGGCTGAATTTGAGTCCTCTTAAGCTGATCTGTTTACCGTTATATTGCAGCCAGTTTAATTTGGGTGAGGCATTGTTATAGGCGGCATAAGGGCTGGCCCATTTTTTAACTTTCAGCTCGGCATGGATCAGGCAGGCTCCATTCTTTTCGTCGTAGGCTTTGTGGTGTTTCAGGTTTCGTACTGACAAAGTGTGCTTTTGTTTTAAGCCCTGTATTAAAAGCCATGCCAAATGATCATCAATATGCCGTTCACTTTTTTTGGCGATGATGTTTTTAACGGCCTGCACTGAATTAAGCGTTTCGCCGTCTTGTTCCATGCGGTCCATTTCTTTTTCGACCAGGGCAGCATTAAAAAACAGAACCGGTTCCTTGTGCGGGTTATGGGCTGTGAACAGGGCGCTTAAGGACTCCCGTTCCTCTGCCGCTACGGCTTGGGTAAACAGGGTTGAAGACAGAAGGACGGCGGCTATGACGTTAAAACTATGTTTCATTATGGTCTTGGCTCCGGGAGTGTGGGTTTTTTATTTTGCGGCGTGACGGCGGCAATGGCTGTGTTCAGTATAGCGTTGTATGCTTCTAGTGCTTTTTGACCGGTTACGATTTGTTCTGCTGTGATGGGGGTTGCCCTGCTTTTTGCCGCCTGTCCTTTTGCGGGGCCAATCCGGTCGCGGAGCGCGGTAAACATAGCATAGGCGAGCCCTCTGTGTTCATCGTTGCTCAGTGCTGTTTTTTCTGTGATGTCTCTGGCTTTGTTCATGATGTCCTCCATCGTCATGGCTGCCATTTTTTCTGCGCCTTGTTTCTGAATAAACTCATGGGCGGCCAGCAAGCCGGGGATTGTGTAATGGCGCAGTTTTTCGACGGGGATAAAGGCCCTATTATCAATCCAGCCGTCGCTGCGAATATCAATCTGCCCGCCTGTTTTTTGATAAAGCCATTCATGGATACCTGTGCCCTCTGCTTGATACGGGGAGCTTACCTGCTGGATTAAAGCCCGAAAAGCAGCGATGTCACGGCCGGCATTTATGTGCCCTTCCTGTGCCAGTTTCAGGATGCTAAAAACATCAGAAAATGTTTCCTCCATATTGATATAGCGTATTTCTTTCACCCGCGCGGTACTGGTGGCCTGAAAATTCTGCCATGACGAGGTATGTATATCAGTCAGGATTTTTGTTTTAAACCACGGGTCAATGCAGTGCGTGCCTTCATGCAATTTCATGTAACGGCTGATTAAATCGCGGGTTATGCCGAATTCAAGTTCATTCAGAAAAATGCCGTTTTTTTCCAGCCGGGCCAGACTGAGCAGTTGGTCATTGTTGAAAAAGGAGAGGATATCCGTTGTTTTATAGCTCCGTTCCGGTACGGCACTGACAAAGCAGACCGCATTGGCCGGGTCATAGCCATAGAATTCCTTTGGTGTGCGCAGGGCCATCATATTGCCTTTGGCAAGGTCGTCAATAAAGCTTGCCGTTAGGGCCCGGTCGGGCCATCGCCCTGTCTTCCCCTGTACAATCTGCCGCAATGCCTTTGTTGCACCCGGTAGGGAGGAGGGAAGGCCCGTTTCATCCATTTCTTTCTGGAGCATGTCATGGGAGATAAACAGGACTGGTTCCTTCAACGGGTTATGTGCTGTAAACAGAGCGCTTAAGGCGTTCAGTGACTCCGGTGAATCCGATTTCTCTTTCACAATGTCAGCCGCTTGTACGCCACTGGCCAGAAAAACGGATGACAGGATGCAAGCCGCGATGGCATTGGATTTACGTTTCATAGTCGTTTTCTCCCTGATGTAAGGTACTTTTTTTGCATAAAATAGATATTCTTGTCAAAATCTATTCTTCGGGGTTATTATTCTTTTATGACGACGCTCAAATATTTTGCCTACGGATCAAATCTCTTATTGTCCCGTCTTAAAGAACGGGTGCTGTCGGCGCAATTTTATGCTGTGGCGGCGTTGAAAGGGCATGTCCTGAAGTTTCACAAACCTAGTAAAAGAGATGGATCAGCCAAGTGTGATGCCTTTTACACAGGGAATCCTGATGATGTTGTTTATGGCGTTGTCTTTGAAATGGATGAAGGGGAGAAGTCGGTTTTGGATGATGCCGAGAGCTTAGGGGTAGGGTATCTGGAAAAAAATGCAAATGTTGTGTCTTTGACAGATCAGGAAGAAATCGAAGTTTTTCTCTATTGCGCCATTCTTATTAGTGATGGGCCTCTGGCACCGTATGACTGGTACAAAGCCTTTGTCGTTGAAGGGGCTAAAGAACATGATCTGCCCGAGGGTTATATCGCTATGTTAGAGACGATTGAGGCCGAAGAAGATGAAGACAAGCCGCGCGCTGCCATGAACCGGGGAATTCTGGAACGGAACCGATAGGTGACTGGTAAGTGACTGGCACAGACAAAAATAAAACAGATTTAGAGCGTGTTATTGCTTTTTTATGCAAGGAACTGGCTTTAACGCCGGAAAAGGTCACTCTTCACGCGCGTCTTCGGCAGGACCTTGGTGTTGATGGCGAGGATGCCGAATATCTTCTGGAAGGTTTTGTGCATCTTTTTGAGATTGATGATAGCCGTTTACGTCTGAATGATTATTTCGGCCCGGAGGCAGGCTTTAATCCGGTCCTGTCATTTATTCTATGGATATTCGGCAATCGCAAACCGCTTAAAACCCTGCGTGTTGCTGATCTGGTCCGTGCTGTTGGAAGTAAGAGGTTGTAAATGACAGCAATGAATCTTCGTATCAGTTTGTTTTTCATGGTTTTACTTCTGCCTTTGTCAGTAAAGGCAGCAAACTGGGAAAGCCAACCGCAAGATTACGGCGTGGGTATTATATCCTGCCCTATGGATAGCGGTTATTTCATGGAAAGATGTTTTGTTGATTTGTCATGGCGGGAGCAGCCTGTGAATATTTATAAATCAGCCTCTTTTGATCTGGTGATAGGAACAATATTGGACCCTGATGAAGTGCTTCAGGGCTGGCAGCCTTTTACATTTTTGAAAGCCGGTGGTGAAAAGGAGCAATTCGATATTGTTGAAGTGGGGTATGAGGAATCGGCCCTTGTTGTGCAGGCAGTCAAAAGTGACTGGTACCAAACGAAGCAGGGCTGGATTTACGGCCCGGATATTGGACTGGGAAAGCAAACGGTGTTTCTGGATTGGGAAACGGTGTTTGCGCGGCAGATGGCGGCGGCGCCTGATGAACATGGTTTTGTAGACTGGCTTTTTCCCATGGCGGATCAGCCTGTATGGGAAGAGCCGGGGGGGCTGTCCCTGGGGGTTTTTTGGAATGCCGATAAGCGGGAGGAACTTCCTGATCTTTTGGTTATGGAACGGCAGGGTAACTGGATCAAGGTCATGATTGATAAGGATCATACGACATGTGGCGGCGCTGATAAACCGTCCGGGCAGACGGGCTGGATTGAAATGACAAATGATAAGGGAAACCCTTTAGTTTACTGGTACACCAGAGGGTGTTGAGGAGGGAGCTCGCTTTTTGGTTCTCTGACGATATTGTCATCGTTCAAGGTCGGATAAAGGCCTTTTATACGCGTAAATGTACCGTGTTTTCCGGCATTGAGGTGCTCCTCTGCAAAAGCAGCGACAACCTTTTTAAAGCTGTCATAGGGTAGGCCCTGAATAAGAGTGGGCTTATAAAGCAGCTCATCTTCTTTAAAGACAGGGTTTATACAGCGGTCAATACGAACGCTAACGCGACCAAAGGCAGCAGCGAAGGGGTGTTTTGATCTGTATTCTACATCGTCCCAGTAGGGGTGAAGGGGAGCCTCTCTCCTGAAGGGTTTAATCAGGGTGCGGGCGAGAGGGGCATTTACTTCCGGATCATCTTTGGAAATCAGATAGGCAATCAGTGTTCCCTTTTCAATTTCGTTGTAGGCATAGTCATTGAAATTGCTGCCGCTTGATGTCATACAGTTTTTCCATTTGCGGTTTGTAGACATATAGGCAATGTCGCGCGGGTCGCGGGAGATCACCGCATACATGTCTTTTCTGGACCGGCTAAGGTCTTCACAAAACAGGCTGTAAAGCGTTGATAATTTACCGTTGCGCCAAAAGAACGATGAGTCCTCATCGTCTTTGAGTAATTTTCCGATTTTAAAGGTTTGTTTTTCGTCTTTGTCCGTTGCATATCCGGCAAGGTAATCCGTGATCTTATAACCCTTTATTTGCAGATAAACCGATATTTCTTTCTGTGCGTATGAGTCCGTCTCCTTTTGATTCACCTTAAGATAAAGCCTTTTCTGCCCTTTAAAAAGGGCATCGTGATCATTCAGTTCTTCGCGGTTTTTAAAGGCCTTGGACAGCTTTTTTTCCTGCCATTCAGTAAAGGGGCTTTCTTTGAGCTCTTCTATTTTTTGATAAAGGGCGGCGGGCCCTTTTTGCAGCAAGGCGGCTATATCAGATTTTGTCGTTTTCTGCCCTTTTCTGGAAGCCGCGAGAACAAGGCTTTTAATGTAATCAGCAAGAACAGTGGGGGTGTTCTCCGGCGTTAAGGTCACGCAGGCCTTATCAATAAGCCGCATGAAATCATTATGAAGCTTTTGCACTTGCTCAGATGTAAGGCGTTTGTACAAACTCACGATGGCGATACCCGGTTTTTAACATTTTCATAATCAGATAAATTACATGATTATGGGGCGCGTTGTCAAATGAGCCTAAAGGAATGACATTATAGCGCATTGACGCTATATATCTGTCATGAGCAACGCAGCAGAAAAACGGGAAGGGCAAGGCGCGGGCATTGATATGTCCGTACCCTTTAAAATTCATTCAGACTTTCAGCCCGCAGGCGACCAGCCGCAGGCGATTGAGAAATTATGCGCGGGTATTCGGGACGGCTTAACGGACCAGACATTGCTCGGTGTTACGGGGTCGGGGAAGACCTTCACCATGGCGCATGTGATACAGGAAATGCAGCGTCCGGCGATTATCATGGCGCCGAATAAAACCCTCGCCGCGCAGCTTTACGGAGAGTTCAAAAGCTTCTTTCCTGAGAATGCCGTGGAATATTTTGTCAGTTTCTATGATTACTATCAGCCCGAGGCCTATGTCCCGCGCACGGATACCTTTATCGAGAAAGACTCCTCCATCAATGAACAGATCGACCGGATGCGCCATGCAGCGACCCGCGCTTTGTTTGAACGGCGGGATTGCATCGTTGTGGCGTCCGTGTCCTCTATCTACGGTCTTGGCTCGAAGGAAGATTATCAGGCCATGACCGTGGATTTGAAACGCGGCGATAATATCGACCGCCAAGCCCTCATCATAAAACTTGTGGAACTGCAATATACCCGCAACGATATCGCGTTTGAGCGCGGCACATTTCGGGTGCGCGGCGATACAATTGAACTGTTTCCTTCCCACATGGAAGACCGGGCGTGGCGTTTTTCTCTGTTCGGGGAGGAGTTGGAGGACATCCATGAATTCGATCCGCTGACGGGAGAGAAAATTGCACGGCTGGACGGCGTGCGGATTTACGCAAATTCCCATTATATCGTGCCCGGTCCGACCATGGCGCAGGCGCGGGAGAGTATCAAAGCCGAGTTGAAAGACCGCCTCGCCACTTTCACGGCTGAAAACAAGCTCCTCGAATTGCAGCGTCTTGAACAACGCACGCAGTTTGATCTGGAGATGATGGTGGCGCAGGGCTATTGCAACGGTATTGAAAATTACTCCCGCTTTCTTACGGGCCGCAAAGTCGGTGAAGCGCCGCCGACGCTCATTGAATATCTCCCCGACGATGCGCTGATGTTCCTGGATGAAAGCCACGTGATGGTGCCGCAATTGCGCGGAATGTATAAAGGCGACCGCGCGCGTAAGAAAACGCTTGTTGAGCACGGGTTCCGCTTGCCATCGGCCCTTGATAACCGCCCGCTGCAATTTGAGGAATGGGACTCTATCCGCCCGCAGACGGTCTATGTTTCCGCCACGCCCGCGCCGTGGGAACTTGAGCGGGCCGGAGGCATTTCCGCCGAGCAGGTCGTGCGCCCGACGGGACTTGTTGATCCGCCTGTTGAAATCCGCCCCATCGAGCATCAGGTTGACGACCTCATGGCTGAAGCCAGAACGGTAGTGGCGCAGGGCGGGCGTATGCTCGTCACAACATTGACCAAAAAAATGGCAGAGGATTTAACGGAGTACCTCACCGAAAATGGGCTGAAGGTGCAGTATCTGCACAGCGATGTGGATACGTTGGAACGCATCGAGATTATCCGCGATCTGCGCCTTGGGGAATTTGATATTCTTGTCGGGATTAACCTTCTGAGGGAAGGGCTGGATATTCCCGAATGCCACAGGGTGATGATTTTGGATGCGGATAAGGAGGGCTTTCTGCGCTCCCGTACCTCGCTCATACAAACAATAGGCCGCGCCGCCCGGAATGTGGAGGCCAAAGCCATCCTGTATGCCGACAGAATAACAGGCAGCATGAAAGAAGCGCTCGCCGAGACCGACCGCCGCCGCGAAAAGCAGCTCACCCATAATGCCGCACACGGCATCACGCCGGAAAGTATCAGGAAAAGCATTGGCAATGCTATGTCGGGGGAGGGCGCAAAACACGCGATTTCCCGCCATCCTCTCCATGGCCTGAGCGATCAGGCGCAGGAAGCCCTCGAAAACCCAGCCGCTTTGAAGAAATACATCACGGGTCTGGAAAAGAATATGCACGAAGCCGCTGGAAATCTGGAGTTCGAGGAAGCGGCCCGGGTGCGGGACGAGATTAGACGACTGGAGCAGGTGGATTTGGGGTTATAACCCTCTAACAGATAGAAAAGAGGCTTTTTCTAAGCGCATATATATAGTCTCAGCTACAGGTTCCAATGTTGTGTAGTTATTATATACGCTTTTAACTGCTTCTAAATATTCATGCCGGGCTAATAGTTCTTTTTGTTGTTTGTCTCTTTTCTGACTTTGTTCAGAAGTAATATTTGACATCGAATTCATTTGATTATGTTCACTGCTGTTTCTTGATATCTCTCCGTTTGGATTATCATAGCCATTATCATCAATAAACCACGCGTGAAGACGCGGACGAAAACGTTCCCATGAGCCATATATATTTTTAAACAGCTCTTTTTTCTTTGTAGAAAGGCTATCATCTAGTCTTTTTAATAACTCTTCTGGATCTTTTCTGTCTATACAATAAGCGTGCATTTCATCCGGCATCACTTCCTTAAGAACGACAATAGCGGCAAGTGCTTCTGATAACGGAGATGCGTTTGGTGGCAAAGAACGGACGACTAGGGTTGTTTTTGTAAAACACTGCGCCTGTTGCCGTAGTGTAAGTTCAAAAGCTTCTGCTAAAATTGAAAATGTTTTTATAAAAGTATCTCGTCCCGAAAAAATATTTGAGCCTTCAGTAAACTGTTCTGTTTCTGCTAGTGCAAATTGTTCAAATAAAGCTTCGGCATATTTTCTGTATGTTGGTTTTGGTAAAAAGAGTTGCCAATCAATAAATTTTCTAAGATATCCTTCACCATCTACTGTTGTACCGTAGACGGAAGCTATCGCACCCCTTAACTGCTCCTCGTCTATGGCCAAAATAAACACAATTCCTTTAACGCTAAAAAGATGTTTGATGCATTCTAAAACTTCTATGGCATAGTCGGGACGGCAACGATCGAGTTCATCAATGAAAATAATGAGCGGTTTTTTGGGAAGAGCTTCAATATATTTTGGCAACTCTTCTTTTAAGGTTTTATAAGCAGATTGTTTAAACGTGTAATGACGATAAAGTTCTTCACCAATGCTTTCTAGTGTTTTACCTTTTTTGTCAGCTTCAACTCTTTGTCCTGTCTCATAAGGGTCAAGTCCGGTAGCATGTTTAAGCATTTGGTTTATCGTTAAAGCGGCTGAACCCAATACGATTTTTAAGGCATTTGTGACTGTCTCCATGCCTTCGTTTTTTCCTATTTTTTCAAGGATCAGGCTAATAATTGGAATTAGTGGTTCTTTGTCAAAATCAGTCTCCCAAGCGTTAAAATATATTGTTTCATGCCCATGTTTTTCTTCTAGTTGCTTTTTCCAATGTTCTATAAAAAAAGTTTTCCCTGTGCCATATGGTGAGTTAAGGCTAATGACGAATGGTTGCTTAATGCTCGCAATGATAGGTGTGAGGTATTCTGCGACTTCATTGCGACCTAGCTTGTCTTCGTCCCAAGATTCCTTAATTTCAGTGTGAACGGTCTTTTTTTGTAAAGCTGACATTTTTTTCCTATCTAAACAAAGTAAACGAATGTTGTTTATCAAGTTCCGGTTGTGTCGGCAAATGGTTTATCCTACGCGGTGTGGGTTAATGGATCCCGGCCTATGCCGGGATGACGCAGAAAAGTAGAAGGGTGACGGCGGCCTACAGCATATGCTATAACCCCTCCCATGATCGGGCCGCATGAAGGGAAAGAGCTGGAGCTAATGCTGGCGGGGGAGAAATCTCTGGCGGTATTCCATGATATTGTTCCTGCCGATGGTCTTATCCCGGAAGAGATCATTCCGGAACAGGCCTTTGCGCCTTATGTCGCGGCAGGGCGGGTTGTTCGTATCGTCAGGGATATCCGTAATGTCACATCTGATGACATCAACCGTTATGTTTGTTTTGTGCTTCCTGGCGAAGAGTGGCGTGCGGAAATGTTTTTATGGGTTAGGGAAGGCATACGTGCCGATAAATTTCCCTATGATGATGCCTGTGACACCATCATAGGGCGTTTGCTCGGTTATACCGAAGACGATATTCAGAAATTTACTAACCAATTCTAACTGTTATTTTTTTACACAATCCGGGCATTCATCACCTTGTGACCCTCCGTGCGGAGCGCTGCATGTGGGGCAGCGTAGTATATTCTTAATGACGGAGGGTGGCCCGTATCAAGATGAGGAGAGCAGGTGGATTTGGGGCTAGAATGGTTCTACAAGACACCGACAGAAACATCATCAGTCATAATAACCTCGCCCTTATTTGTTATTTTAAATTTGGCATCGAATAGATTGCCATCAAAAATGACGCGTGTTTCAATCATGAAATTTTTATTATCTGCGGAAGAAATAAGGCGCGCACCTGTATAGCCGCGCATAATACGCGTTTTGGCATACTCACTTATATCATGTAAAAATTCGCTCTCCGGCCCTTCGATAATATGGAAGGGCTCCATTGTTTCCTCATCAAGGGTCAAAGCACAGAAAAACTTTAGATAATCAAAAACCGTATCACTGTTAAGGTTTAAAGCGCCTGTTTCGTTCATTTCATGGATGTAAGCACCATCACCATCCAACATTATGACGTGATCGTCTTTTTTCAAAAAGAAAATATTATATTCGTCCTCCGGCAATTCTTCCGGCAACAGGTTACTGACACTGATCAGCATGACGTCTTTATAAAAAGAGACTTTTTTATATTTAATCAGTGTATTAAGAGGGGTCATGTCCTCCTCGTCGGGGGGCATAATAAAGTTTAAAAAGCCTTCTGCATCTTCGTAAGAAAGCCAGTCTTCCCCTTCAGGGTTAAATAGGTTGAAAAGCTTTCTCGACTTACTGTGATTGTCATTTTTTCCTGCGTTGGGTTTGGTTTTTTTGTCTGAGCTCATCGTTTTATCCCTTGTAAGTTTTCTTCATTCTTATCAAAGGCTAGCACAAAAATATTAATAAAATTCCCTTGACATAATTGCGACCCTTATCATAAGGTCTTCAATGTTTTTAAACAGAAACATGTCAGCAACAAACGAACAGTAAACGAACAGTAAACGAACAACAAAGAGAGTAACCCCATGCCCGTACTAAAATTGTTTTCATACGCAGGAGAAAGCACGCCCGACATCATGAAACGTGCTTTTCAACAAGCCGGACGCCCGATGACAGATCAGGAATTCTATGCCATTCCAACCAAACCGGATGACTTGATCATAACGGGTGAACAGGATTTCCTGAATAAAATGGAAACGCATCTTGGTATGTATAACAGCATTTTGCTTAAGGGCATCACACAGGCTTAACCGGTGACGGGGGCGCTTGACGCCTGTGGCTAAACCGTAGACCAGCCCATAATCAGTGCCGTTGCATGCGCATCACCGCCTGAAAACGTCAGAAACAGGAAGAACACAAGCAAAGCCAGAATGAACAAGGCCGCCAGAATGACATCCTTCCGGCTTATGAAGTGGTACATGTCAAAGTTGGCATCTGTGTGTTTTTCCGGTTCTTTATTTTTGTTATCCGCTTCCATAAGACAAACTCCTTTTTAAGCTGCTTTTTTCTCTTTATTTTCTTTAGACTTTCCCAGGCGCCCCCGTGCATTTTTTCTAATGCAAGCCTGTGCCGCCGCAAGTCGTGCGATAGGAACACGATACGGCGAACAGGATACGTAATCCAGCCCTACCTGTTCACAAAATGTAATAGAAGCGGGATCACCGCCATGTTCTCCGCAAATGCCGAGTTTGATATCGGGGCGCGTTTTGCGTCCTTTTTCAGCAGCAATCTCTACAAGTTGTCCGACCCCTTCTATATCCAGTGTGGCAAAGGGGTCTTTTTCGAAAACCCCATGATATAAATAGTCAGGCATGAAATTTGCGGAATCGTCCCGGCTCAATCCCAGTGTCGTTTGCGTCAGGTCATTGGTTCCAAAGCTAAAGAATTCGGCCTGTTCTGCGATCTGGTTCGCGGTTAAGGCCGCGCGCGGTAATTCAATCATCGTGCCGACCAGATAATCGACTTTTTCGCCTTTATCCTCAAACACCTCAGCGGCTTTGTCATCCACCAGTTTTTTCATGATGTCAAACTCGGCCTTCGTCGCGATAAGCGGGATCATGATTTCAGGTGTGACACCACCGACTTTTAGCGCGGCTTCCAATATGGCCTGTACCTGCATTTCATAGATTTCGGGGAAGGTTATGCCCAAACGACAGCCGCGATGTCCCAGCATCGGGTTTGATTCATGCAGAGCGCTAAGGCGCAGCCGTATTTGCGCCTCATCTATGCCCGCGGCTTTGGCAAATTGCTGAATATCTTCATCCGTATGCGGCAGGAACTCATGCAACGGCGGATCAAGAAGACGGATCGTAACAGGCAGGCCTTTCATGATCTCAAATAATTGTATGAAATCACCGCGCTGCGCCGGTAAAAGCTTTTCCAGCACGTCGCGGCGATAGGGCGCGGAACTCGCAATGATCATTTCCCGCACGTTCTGGATACGATCGGGATCAAAGAACATATGCTCCGTCCGGCATAAGCCAATACCTTCCGCGCCAAACCGGCAGGCCGTTTCCGCATCCTTCTGTGTCTCGGCATTTGCGCGCACAACCATGCGGCGATGCGCGTCAGCCCAGCCCATAATCGTAGAGAAGTTTTCCGAAAGCTGCGGCTGTACCGTCGGCACTTCGCCCAGCATCACTTCACCGGTTGAGCCGTCAATGGTGAGTAATTCACCGGCCTTCACTGTCGTATCACCGATACGCAAAAGCTGATGATCGTAATCCATCTGAATAGAACCTGCCCCCGCAACACAGGCGCGGCCCATACCGCGCGCAACAACAGCCGCATGGCTTGTCATGCCCCCTCGCGTTGTCAGAATACCAACAGCCGCATGCATGCCGTGAATATCTTCGGGGCTTGTTTCCCGGCGGCATAAAATGACCTTTATGCCCTGATTACCCTGTTTCTCCGCTTCATCAGCCGAAAAAACGATGACGCCGCAAGCGGCCCCCGGTGAGGCGGGTAAGCCCTTAGTTAAAACAGTTTTATGCGCCATGGGATCAAGCGTGGGGTGTAAAAGCTGATCCAGAGATTGCGGTTCCACACGGCAGAGGGCCTCTTCCTGTGAGATAACATTTTCAGCCACCATATCAACCGCAATTTTCAAGGCCGCGGCTGTTGTGCGTTTTCCCGTGCGTGTTTGCAACATATAGAGCTTGCCTTGCTGCACGGTAAACTCAATATCCTGCATATCGCTATAATGGCCTTCCAGCTTATGCCGTATCTCATCAAGCTGTTTAAAAACAGCGGGCATGATTTCTTCCATGGCGGGGAGGGTGCTGCCTTCTTTTTCTTTGCCTTTGGTCGTCAGAGACTGCGGTGTTCTGATGCCCGCGACGACATCCTCGCCCTGCGCGTTGATCAGATATTCGCCGTAAAAGTAATTCTCGCCCGTTGCTGGATCACGCGTAAAGGCAACACCGGTGGCGCAATTTTCGCCCATATTTCCGAAGACCATGGATTGAACATTCACAGCCGTTCCCCAGTCTGCCGAAATATCATGAATATGCCGATAGGCGACAGCACGCGGGACCATCCATGAACTGAACACGGCACCGATAGCACCCCAGAGCTGCTCCTGCGGGTCCATGGGAAAGGGCTTGTTTAATTCGTTTTTCACCAGTGTCTTGTAATCGGCGACAATGGATTTCCAGCCTTCCGGTGTAATATCCGTATCCTGTTTGAGGTTTTCGTCTGTTTTATGCCGTTCCAATATATCTTCAAAATCATGGTGCGGTACGCCCAGCACCACATCCCCATACATCTGGATAAAGCGGCGATAGCTGTCCCAGGCAAAGCGTTCATCCCCGGATTTTTTTGCCAGCCCTTCGACTGTTTCATCATTCAGGCCGAGATTAAGAACTGTGTCCATCATGCCCGGCATAGAGACCCGTGCGCCGGAGCGAACGGAAATAAGCAAAGGGTTGAGCGGATCGCCGAAATTCATGCCCATATCAGCTTCAAGCAGGGCCAAAGCCTGTGTCACCTGATCTTTTAACGCAGCAGGATAGTTTTTCTCATTCTGGTAATAATGGGTGCAGACTTCCGTCGTAATCGTAAAACCGGAGGGGACGGGCAGGCCCAGCGATGACATTTCAGCCAGATTGGCCCCTTTGCCACCCAAAAGATATCGCATATCCGCACGGCCTTCGGTTTTCTCACCGCCAAAATTGTAAACCCATTTGGTCACGATCAACTCTCCGCTTTGATTCTCTGCCTGTAAACCCTTCACAGCCTACAATGTCTGTTCGCAAAGTGCCATGCTCTTTTAAGCGTTTTCCCTTGTCATGATAAATGGCTATATGTGGTGATAATTAAAATGCAGGCGCAACGTCATCACCTGCGTAAAGCGGGTAATGACGTAGTGACGGAACAAGATATTCCGGTCCTAAACCTGGCCGTCGAGGAATTGTTGATTCAGGCGCTCTTCTTCAATACGTTGCTGCATTTCAAGCCGTTGGTCGTCTTCAAATTGACCTTGCTGCCGTTGTTTTGCCTCGTAATTAGCACGATTCATGTCTTTATTGCTTTCAAAGCGACTCTGATTGGCCCGTTGATCTTCTTCAAAGCGTGTTTGTTGTTGTTGTTTATTGTCCCTCCAGCGGTCCTGCTGCCGCTGTTCTGCTGCCAGACGTGTTTGTTCAGCTTTTTTGTCTTGCTGGGTATACATAAGCATCTCCCTCTATTCTATAAAAATTACCGCCATATGCCCATTTTCTCAGAAAGTGGTTAACTTTTTACTAAGCATTTTATTTAAATGCAGGTCATCTGTCGTCAAAGAGGCTTTAAACCCTATTTTTATTGACATAATCTACATATGTGCGTTATAGTCCTTTGGAGAATAATGCATAACAGGATCGAAGAAAAAGATGGCTATACCCGACCTTTCTGAAGATTTTCACGAAAAATCACCGCCGCCGCCCTTGATGAATGCGGTGACGTATCAGGCGACGCTGGAGAACTTACTGGGGCAAGGGCAGGGCTATGGCAAGACAGAGTCCGTGGCGGCATTTCTTTTGCGTGATCTGCGCCTTGTCACGACGACGAATAGCGATATCGACGAAACCCAAAAAGACATTAAAGTTGAGCCGCTCTATCTGGTTATGGACATGGCGGAATGGCCTAATGAATATGGCCGCAAGCTGGCGATCAAGGATATTATGTTCAAATATGCCCAGCGTGTCGTTGGTGAAGAAGATTTGAATCACCCTGATTTTAGAGGGCCGGGCCTTTGGACAGCCAAAAAGAATTCTTTCGACTTTGACTATCTACCGCAAAAAGATAAAAAGAGTAGTGTTCATCAACCGAACCCGGAAGCTTTCCGTGTCTGTTTGACGGTTGATCATCCGGTGACTATTCCTACGCAATGGGGCGAACCTTTTACTGTTGAATCGGGCGGAACGTTAGCAATCAGGGAGCGGGATGTTTTCGCTCTTTCTGAGGCGCTGCAATCTATTGCGTCCGGTAAAGCTAAACCGGAAGAGGCTCTCTACGAAGAAGAAAACGGTCAGAAAATTGCCCGTTTTGATGTCTATGGCATGATGCCGGACTTTTTGGAAGAGAACTACCGTCCGGTTGCATTGAAGTCTGAAACAAAGACTGCTACGGCACCGTTTTCTCCGCCGTCTGGTCCGTCTGGTTTACACAAATCGCCGCAACTATAAATTATAGCTATTTCCAAAATTAATAAGCCGCCCTCTCCCTCAAGGGAGAAGGACAATTCAGGAGTCTTATTTTATTTGGGAATGGTTATATATAGTAATTTCGATTAAGAATAAGACAACTCCTCCATCGTCATTCTCCGGATTTGCGAGGCAAATCCTAGGGGAATCTATCTGTCCTATATGGATCGCCCTAGACTACGTATCGCGTATTCAGGCGATGACGGCAGTAGTAAAATGTCTTATTTTTAACG
Source organism: Alphaproteobacteria bacterium (assembly GCA_021776075.1). GTDB lineage: Bacteria > Pseudomonadota > Alphaproteobacteria > Micavibrionales > Micavibrionaceae > JAJFGQ01. The sequence continues at coordinate 58,461 of JAJFGQ010000016.1, forward strand.
AGAACG
>JAJFGQ010000017.1 GCA_021776075.1 Alphaproteobacteria bacterium
CAGAAGACGTTGTAGCAAGGACGGAAAGTCATTGTTAGGCGTTGTTGAAGAAAGGGAAGAGGGGGGCGTTGCCTCCCTTTTCTTATGGTTGTTTTTCTGGTGAATATCCCGCATGACATCACGCCAGATGGCAGCGGGCAGGGTGCCGCCGGTGACGTTATCCATAGGGCTGTTATCGTCATTGCCCAGCCAGACACCCATTACATACCGATCTGTATAGCCGATGAACCAGGCATCACGGGAATTCTGTGAGGTGCCGGTTTTCCCTGCGGCTGTAAAAGGCAGTTTGGCGCGTTTGCCCGTGCCTGTGTTAATGGTTTCTTCCAGCATGGCGTTCAGAGTTTTGACGGCTTGGGCGTTAATAGCTTGCCGTGATGAAGTGTTGTTTTTATGCTGGTACACAACGTTGTCCTGATTATCTGTAATCTGCGTAATAGCATGAGGTTTAACGGTTTTACCGCCATTGGCCAGAACAGCATAGGCCGTTACCATTTCCAGCAGGGGAATGCCGCTACTGCCCAGAGCCAGACTTAGGTCTCTGTCCAGTTTTGCCTGAATTCCGGCTTTGCGGGCGGTTTCTATGACGGCCTTCATACCTGTTTCTTGTGCGAGACGAACTGTTGCCGTGTTCAGCGAGTGCGAAAGCGCTGTTTCCAGTGTGACCTGTCCTTTATATTTGCCGTTGAAATTTTTGGGCTTGTAAGTGCCTTTTTCAAAGGGCGCGTCTTCAATAAAGTCGTCGGCTTTGTGGCCTTGTGTCAGGGCGGTCAGATACACAAAAGGTTTGAAGGCCGATCCGGGCGGGCGCAAAGCCTGTGTAGCGCGGTTAAACTGGCTGGCTTTGTAATTGCGGCCGCCGACCATAGCGAGGATGGCGCCGTCATGGTTCATGACGATGAGCGCACCTTGTGTGATTTTATGTGTTTTTCCATGGCGGCGCAGGACATAGCCCAGAGCTTCCTCTGCTTCCTTTTGGATGTGGGGAGCAAGGGTCGTTTCTACGGTTAAATCAGAGGTCGGCGTGCCGATAAGTTTATTTAAATCGCTGGTGATCCAGTCTGTGAAATAGCGTACGCCACTTCGTCCTTTCAGAGGTTTTTTGCGGGGGAGGGGATAGGGGGAGGCCTGACTCTCTTTTTCCGCGCCGGCAGTGATATATCCGGTATCCCGCATGGCGGTGAGGACGGTTTGTGCTCGTTTTTCTGCCAGATCCGGGTTGCTATGTGGTGAATAACGGGATGGGGCTTTGAGCAATCCAGCCAGCAGAGCGGATTCTTTAAGAGTGAGAGTCTGTGCTGTTTTATTGAAGTAGATACGGGCGGCGGCATCAACGCCATAAGCACCGGACCCTAGATAGACGCGGTTCAAATAGGCGCTCAGTATATCATCTTTGCTCAGTTTCTTTTCCAGCCACAAAGCGAGGAGGGCTTCCTGTATTTTGCGCTTGTAGGTGCGTTCATGGCTCAGGAACAGATTTTTAGCGAGTTGCTGTGTGATGGTGGAGCCGCCTTGCGCGATATGCCCTTTTTTCAGATTTGTGATGACAGCCCGTGCCAGTCCCAGAGGGTCCAGCCCGAAATGCTGGTAAAAACGCCGGTCTTCAGTGGCAAGCACGGCATAGATCAGATGAGGCGGCAGGTTTTCAACGCTGACACTTGTGCCCTTGAAATCGCCGTAGCGGGAGAGTGTCGTGCCATCGGCAGCCTTAATGGTTAGAGCGGCATGTCGTTCAAAATGGGGGTTTTTCGTGATTTCAGGCAGGTCGGCGGCATACCATGCTGTGAGCAGTCCCAGCCCGATGAAGGCCCATAGCCCGATGACCAGCATCCATTTTAATCCGGTCCATAAAAAAGAAGGGTGTTGTTTTGACTGTTTTCTTTTTTTGCGGTGTTTTGGTTTTTTGTGATTTTTCTTTTTTTTTACCATGGTTATTACGTGCAATCCAGCCAGTAACGGCGGCGCGCGGGAAATTGGTCCGTGGCAGGCAGTTCATCTTCAAATTCAGCACCGCAGGATTCAATCACACGAATAACGGGCTTATTTTTGGGGTCGGCGGTAAGTAAGGCTTTTTCAATTCCCAGATAATTGGCAATAGGAATCGCTTTCAGGAGGAGTTTATTGCCAAACCCTTTGCCGCGCATCGAAGGGCGAATAATAAAATGGATATGGCCGCCCCATTTTTCCAGATGCCAGTTCAGACGGTGACGAATATCGACTGTGCCGATATAGTCCTGATCCCTGACCAGCCATGCTACGGTTTCCGGTGTGGGTTCTACCCATTCCTGATAAGGCTGGTGAGGGTATCCCCTGTCAGTGCGCAGGGCTTTAACAAAATCCTCAAAGTCAGACGTTAGCCGGGAGATTTTATTATGCAGATAGACTCCCTCTTTGTGGTATTCCGCAAGGGCCTCCAGATAGCTGTCTTTGTATTCTACGGACGGGTGGACTAGTTTGGATGCGGACATTTTTACTCGGTTACAGTTGGTTATAAAAGCCTCATGATGAGTCCCGAGCGTAAAACGAAACCTCTTTTTATGCAATATAGAATGAACAGAATAGTGGGACTTGACGGATTGAGGGTTTTGGGTATTTTTGCAAAACTGTTTCTGAAAACTAAATTTGACATATAATTTTCTGTATTGTAGAAGTTATCTTTTTACGCGAGGAATAGAAAATGAACTCACAAGGCTTTAGAGGAACTAGAAATGCTACGGCTTTGTCAGGTGCAATCGCACGGTTGAATCTCTCTGCGCGCTTCGGCTACGTGGTCGAGGATGGCTCTAACCGTCAATATATTTTTGCATTGGAATGTGTTCCTGCCGTAAAAAATGGCACTTTGAAAGCGGAAGAGCCGGGCTTTTTTAAACGGATATTTAACGTAGAAAGTCAGACCATGACGGGAAAGGGTATCTCCTTGAAACCCGGTTCAAAAGTATTTTTCAATACAGATCAAGAAGGCCGGGTTACAAAACTGACTTTGTGATTAGGGGAGATTTGATATGACGAAAGAACTTGGTAATGAAAAGTCTTTAAAGATGAATCCGTTAGAAACGCTACGGGATTATGGAGTTTCTTGTTTTTCCGGCTTTTTCAGTGCTGCCATGATCGTTCCTACGATTGGTTTGGCTGTTTGGTCGGTGGGGGTTGCTATTCCTCAGGCTTATGCTGTTGGCGGTGGTCTTAATGCTTTTGCCGCCAGTGTTTTTCTTGGCGCGGGTGTTTCTATTGCTGTGGGATGTAGTGCCGTTGCGGTGATGTGGTCTTCTGCTATATCTAAGGTGTTTCCGTTTAAACTTGTCGCGTGTTTGGCCGGTGCTGCGGCGGGCTGTGCTCTGATGTTAAATCCCATAGTTAATGATATGAATAATAAAAATAACCTTGCTGTTTCTACATCAGAGGCTACAAAGCAAACCGTGCTGAAGAAGACATCACTGGATACAGAGTCAGGTAAGGTTTTGCAGGCATTTAACCATATGCGGACAAGCTCTGTTGTAATGCCTATATCAAAAACATTTAACGATATCGTAATTGGTATTTGTAACCGTTCCCCACGGACTGCAAAGTGTAAATTTTCGGCAAGTGGAGGTGGTTTTATTCCACTGGCAAACGAACGAATCTGATGCTTCGCAGTCGGCCTGACAAGCAGCTCTACTTGCAGAATTACCGACTCCGCTGCCAAAGGAGCTACAATTATGGTTTTTATTATCCTGCCACAAAGCACAAGGGTCTTTAGCAAAAAGAGAGGTCCAGCCCAACCCATCGCATATTTTAAGAAACCCTACAGAATCATATAACAACACACCTTCATTGGTGCTATTGCATGTCTGTCCTGTATCATTAAACTGAAAAGAACCGCTTCCGCCGCCGCCCGCTGTACCGCAGGCCCATTTTGTACCGTCAAATACCAGTATTTCACCGCTGGCGCAGACCTGATTACCGATACTGCTAAGTTCACCCGTGCGCTTAAAATCGAGGATTGATTTCCAGTTCGCGCCGTCACAGACCAGAAAATGACCGCCGGTAGCAATTTCCGGGCCGCCGGATTGCCTGAAAATGCCTGCGGTCGTACAGGTGTCTCCGGGCAAGGTTTCCTGCGCGTGAACCTCAACCGCAAAAACCAGAAGAAGAAGAAAAATAACTCTACTCATGTCTCAAGCTCCCTTTTTCATTACCAAAGAAAGGGCCGCCAAAGAGAAAATCTCTTGGCAGCCGGGAGTTCAAAACCGTCACATTAGAAACGGCGTGACAGCCTTTAGCTGACGCCTGGACATACGCTGTCACCTCCCGGCCATAAGACCGAGCGACAGCATCCTCGATGCGCTTTACTAAAATAACGAAAACGCATCAATAACGGTTGATGCCAACCGCTAATGTGAGAGGTTTTGAAGCCCCGAGCCTGCCCCTATGGACAGACACACGGCCACAATGAACAGAAACAGGGAAAAAGGCAAATGAAAACGAAAATAAGAAATTATGCGGGTAATTCGTTTCTGCATAGGCCTATATCAAAAACAACGCCGCCAGCCCCAGAAATGCAAAGAATCCCACGACATCTGTAACGGTTGTCAGGAGAACGGTTGAGGAAACAGCCGGGTCGCTGCCCATACGGTGCAGGAGGATCGGGATTCCGGCACCGCATAAACCCGCCATGATCAGGTTGATAATCATAGCTGTGCCCAGCACAAGCCCCAGAATCGTATTGTCAAACCACAAAGCGGCAATCACGCCCATGATAGCGGCGAAGGCCGCGCCGTTTAACGTACCGACCAATGTTTCTTTTCCGACAACCCGTAGGGCGTTCACGGTGGAAAGTTCTTTTGTTGCCAGTGCCCGCACCGCTATGGTTAGGGCTTGCGTTCCGGCATTGCCGCCCATGGAGGCCACAATCGGCATCAGGACAGCCAGCGCGACAAGCTCTTCGATTGTGGCGCCAAACAGTGAAATGACAAGCGACGCCAATATAGCTGTCAGCAAATTAATAAAAAGCCAACGAAAGCGGAAGCCGGTGGTTGAAAGAACGGCATGGTATAAATCGCCATGATCGACTCCGGCGAGTTTTAAGATGTCTTCCTGTGCTTCTTCGTGAATAACGTCAACGACATCATCAACGGTAATCACGCCGATCAGGCGTTCTTCTTCATCAACAACCGGAGCGGAAGTCAGGTTCTCCCGGCGGAAAATTTGCGCGACTTCTTCCTGATCCGTGCCGGCAGGAATCGGGTGAATGTCACCCAGTGTCAGTGTTTCCAATTTATCTGAACGGTTGGCGCGCACCAGACGACTGAGCGGGATTTCACCGGCAACGTGGTAAGTGGGCGTGATCACGAAAATATCGAAGAATTCTGCGGGTAGTTCATCTGTGGCAGCGCGCAGATAGTCCATCGTCTTGCCGGCTGTCCAGAATTGTGGAATAGCAACAAATTCCCGCTGCATCAGGCGCCCGGCGCTATCTTCCGGGAAGTTCAGGCCCTCTTCCAGAGTCAGGCGGGTTTTGGCAGAGAGTTTATGGATGATGTCGTTCTGGAAGTCTGGAGAGAGGTTTAGGATCATATCCAGCGCGTCGTCACTATCCAGATCCATGATAATCCGGGCGACTTGCCGGGGTGGCATGTTTTCCAGCGTATCCTTACGTAATTCCGGGTTCAGTTCAGAAAAAACGCCGGGATCAAAGGCGGCGCCGTATTCTTTTAAAAGCCGTTGCCGGTTTTCTTCGCTGAGTTTTCCCAGAAGTTCGGCAGAATCGGCAATGCTGAGATCGGCAATAATATTCGTTATGCCTTCTTCATAGTCATTCTGAAGGGCGTCTTCTATTTCATGGATGGTATCGTCGCTCAGTCCGAATTGTCCAACAGCTTCGGCAGAAATGTCGTCATTTTCGTTGCGGATGTTCGTCATCCGGTTTCCGCATCATTGATTTGAGCGGCAACAGCGGCCAGAGCTGTCACATTGACGATTCCGCGTGCTGTTACCGAAGGGGTCATAATATGAGCAGGGCGGGAAACGCCGAGAAGGAGCGGGCCGATAGAAATAGCGTCACCGAGTATTTTGAGCATGTTAAAGGCAATATTGGCTGAGTCGACATTCGGCATAATCAGCAGATTAGCCTGCCCCTCCAAAGTGGAGTTTGGCATAGTACTTTGTCGTATTTTTTCTGATAGGGCCGCGTCGGCATGCATTTCACCGTCGATTTCAAGATCGGGAGCGCGTTGGCGCAGGTCAGCAAGTGCTGCCCGCATTTTGAAGGCGCTGTCTTCGCTATGTGTACCGAAATTGGAATGGGACAGAAGGGCGACTTTGGGTTTGATACCAAAACGGCTGACTTCTTCGGCAGCCAGCAGGGTCATTTCGCTAATTTGTGCAATGCTGGGATTGGGGTTCACCTGTGTATCACAGATAAAATAGGAACCTTTCGCCAGAACGAGAGCGTTCAGGGCGGCGGCTGTTTCTACACCGGGACGCAATCCCAGTATGTTCACAATATCCCTCATATGGCTTCTGAACGAGCCTACCGTACCGCAAATAACAGCATCAGCCTGACCTTTAAGGACCATCAAGGCGCCGATAACGCTTGTGTTGGTGCGCAGCGTTGTTTTGGCATCCGGTGGCGTAACGCCGCGCCGTTCCATGATTTCATGATAGCTTGTCCAGTAGTCGTGATAACGCGGATCATCTTCCGGGTCGATCAACTCAATATCCGTGTCAATTTTCATACGTAGACCAAAGCGTTCAATCCTTGAAGAAACAACATTCCGCCGACCGATGACAACAGGCAGGGCCAGTTTGTCATCAAGGACAACCTGAATGGCACGGAGAACCTTTTCTTCTTCACCTTCACAATAAACAACACGTTTTAAATCTTGTTTTGCGCGGGCGAAAATTGGGCGCATGACCATGCTGGTGCGGTAGGTGTAGCTTTGCAGTTTATGCTCGTAGGCATCCCAGTCTTCTATCGGGCGTGTGGCAACGCCGCTATCCATTGCAGCTTTGGCAATTGCCATGGGCAGTTCGACAATCAGGCGCGGATCAAAAGGCTTCGGGATCATATAATCCGGTCCGAATTCCAGATTTTCATCAGCATAGACAGCGGCAACCTCCGCAGGTGTTTCCTTGCGGGCCAATCCGGCAATGGCGTGGACGCAGGCGATTTTCATTTCTTCATTGATTGCTGTTGCACCGACATCCAGTGCGCCACGGAAAATGAAAGGAAAGCCCAGAACGTTGTTCACCTGATTAGGATAGTCGGAACGACCCGTGCAGATCAGGGCGTCGGGTCTCGCTTTTTTGGCGATCTCCGGCATGATTTCCGGCGTGGGGTTCGCAAGGGCCATAATCAGAGGGGCTTCGGCCATTTTTTTGACCATGGGGCCTGTCAGGGAATCAGGGCCGGACAGACCGAGAAAAAGATCGGCACCTTCAATGGCATCATCCAGTGTGCGGGCGTTCGTTTCAACGAGATAGCCTTCTTTAATGGGGTCCATACCTTCTGTGCGGCCCTTATAGATGACACCTTGTCTGTCGCATACAATGATATTGTCTTTCGGCATACCGAGTGTGACCAGCAAATTCAGGCAGGCAATAGCCGCTGCCCCGGCGCCGTTGGCCACCAGTTTGATGTCCGTAATTTTACGTTCGGAGAAATGAAGCCAGTTCAGTATAGCCGCGGCAACGATAATCGCCGTACCGTGCTGATCATCATGGAAAACCGGGATTTTCATGCGTTCGCGCAGGCGTCTTTCAATCTCGAAACACTCCGGTGCTTTGATGTCTTCAAGGTTAATGCCGCCGAAAGTGGGTTCCAGTGACGCAATGATTTCAATAAGTTTATCAGGGTCGGATTCATTAATTTCAATGTCCATGACATCGACATTGGCGAATTTTTTGAACAGGACGGCCTTACCTTCCATGACGGGTTTGGCGGCGAGCGCACCGATATTTCCCAGTCCCAGAACGGCGGTACCGTTGGTTATTACCGCCACCATATTTCCGCGTGAGGTATAGTCCAGCGCCTTGAGGGGGTCTTTTTCAATTTCTTCACAAGCCGCAGCGACACCGGGAGAATAAGCGAGCGCCAGATCGCGTTGCGTATCGAGGGCTTTGGTCGCCTTAATGGCAATCTTACCGGGGCGGGGGGAGCGGTGATATTCGAGGGCGGCTTCTCTCAGATTTTCGTCCATGACTATGTTTCCTTGCAAAAGGCCCCGGTGAAACCCGGGTCCTGAAATATAGAGTTGGTGCGGTCGAGAAGAGTCGAACTTCCACGGGATTACTCCCACAGCGACCTCAACGCTGCGCGTCTACCATTCCGCCACGACCGCACTGCCGTGTGGATAGCAAATATAGCATATTTCTGCAAGCAGGAAGAAGCTTGCAATGCAATATCTTCGATACTATTTTTAAGCTCATGGAAATGAAGATCAGTAATCAGCCGGTGCCTTATGAAACTGCCATTTTAGAAATGGAAGCGCGGGTGGATGGAATCCGGCATGGTGAAGCCGATGAACAAATATGGTTGCTGGAGCATCCGGCGCTTTATACGGCGGGGACAAGTGCGAAGCCTGCTGACCTTCTTGATCAACGTTTTCCGGTTCATCAAACAGGGCGGGGCGGCCAATATACTTATCACGGGCCGGGTCAGCGCGTGGCTTATGTGATGCTAAACCTGAAAAAGCGGCAACAACACCCTGATATTAAAAGATATGTCTGGCAGCTTGAGGAATGGATTATTCAGACTTTGGCTGTTTTTGATGTGAAGGGAGAGCGCCGGGAAGGCCGTGTTGGGATTTGGGTTGATGCAGGCGCGGGTGGAGAATCCAAGATTGCCGCTATTGGCGTGCGGGTTCGGCACTGGGTGACCTATCATGGTATTTCGATCAATGTTGATCCTGATTTGTCCCATTTCGGCGGCATCGTCCCCTGTGGTCTTGGCCAATACGGTGTAACGTCACTGGCTGAGTTGGGTATTAAAGCGACGATGGCCGATGTGGACGAAGCCCTTAAGGCGTCATGGGCTGGTGTTTTTGAAAGCGTGGAGAAGGCTGTCGCCTGATTTTACAGCTTTAGCTTTTGTCCGACAACATCAAGGACTTTTTCTGAGATAATCTGGCGGGCATGATGTCCATTTCCGTAAAACTTTCCATCAGAGACGTGTTGGTCTACTACTTCTTTAATGCAGCCCTTGATATCAGGCATGGCATCTGCGACGGCTGTTTGGAATACTTCATTGAGTTCCTGTAGGGTCGGCAGGTCAAGCAGGGTTGTTTCAACGTCATGATATATCTTGGTCGTCAGTACATTGCCATCGATCGCATCTCGTGCAAATTCGCCTTCTTTGCTTTCAATGCGCCATAATGAGCTATATGTTCTGTTCGATAATTCATTGAAATAGCGTCCAAACTCAGGGTCTTCACGGAGGTCTCTTAAACGAATATCGGACATGGTTATTATCCTGACTTTGCTAGATTTATGATTAAACGCACGAGCCTTTATATGAAAAACAACGGGTTTTGTCAAGGTTTTCCTTAATCCGCGGCGAGGTCAACAAGATTGCTATGAGCGTAATGGGTGACAAACGAAATGATTTTCTCAATATCTTCTTTTAACGCTTTGTAATTGCGTAATTTTATATTGTCTTCTTCATTCCAGTAAAGTGCCTTGTTAATTTCCAGTTGCAGGCTGTGTCGGCCCCGTGTCGGGTCGGCGTGACGGCGGACGAGTTCCACACCTTTGTATGGGTCATTGATTGCCACGCGATAGCCCAGACCTTTCAGGAAATCACGCAGGCTGTGAGTGAAATCAAGTGCGCAGCTTGTGCCGTCGCGGTCGCCCAGAACGAAATCCGGCTGTAAGCTGTAGGGAACTTTGCTGAAAGAGGGCATGGAGTGGCAGTTTATGTGCCAGACCTGCCCGAAATTGTAATGCGCTTCGTTGGTCAGTGCTTGCAGTGTTTCATGATAGGGATTGTAGTAGTTGGCAATGCGGTGCTGTAGCGCGGCAACGGAGAGTTTGCCGTCATAGACAGGAAAGCCCGGTTTTGCAAGGCGACGGATCAGGCCGATTCCGGCATTGGCACGGTTGGTCGGATTGATGTCTCCGGGCCAGTCTTCGGCGAGTAAAGCCGTGTCTATGTCATCGGCAGCGCGGTTGACGTCAATATAAGTGCGGGGAAACAAAGCCGTAAGAAGTGTGCCGCCATAATGGGGAACGGATTCAAACAGGTCGTCGACGTAATTATCTTCGCCTTTTTGCAGCAGTTCAAAAGGGCAGGCATATTGAAAATCATCCGGATAATGACGGCCACTATGCGGGGAGTCAAAAATGACGGGCAGAGCTTGCGCGGGTTGAAATATTTTATAAATGTTCTGCATGGAATCCTTGAGTACTCATCATAGCTGTGTCTTATTATAATCCTTTGAGATTAACAAAGGCAAAAGCCAAAATGCATGATTTACGCGCGATCAGGAAAAATCCTGACTATTTTGATAAAGGCTGGCGCAGGCGGGGGCTTGATCCGCAAACGCCTGCTATTCTGAAACTCGATGAAGACCGTCGGGCTTTGCAGACCGAATTGCAGGAATTGCAGCAGAAGCGTAATGAAAAATCAAAAGAAATCGGCAAGATCAAGAGCCAGAAGGGCGATGCGCAGAGCCTTATGGATGAGGTGGCCACCCTGAAAACTCGTATGGCAGGGCTGGAGGAGCAGGAACAGACAATAGGTGAATCTCTGAACCAGCATTTGGCGGCCTTGCCGAATATCATGGATGATGATGTGCCGGATGGTGCGGATGAAGACGCTAATATAGAAGTGCGTAAACATGGCGAGCCGAAACGCCAGAATTCGGAAACGGCGGATCATGTGGCGATTGGTGAAATGCTCGGTATGATGGACTTTGAAACGGCGGCCAAACTTTCCGGTTCGCGCTTTGTTTTTCTTTGCCGGGGACTGGCGCGGATGGAGCGGGCGCTGGGGCAGTTTATGCTGGATACCCATATTGAAGAACACGGTTATCGTGAGATTTCACCGCCTTTGCTGGTACGGGATGAAGCCATGTTCGGTACGGGACAGTTGCCCAAATTCGCCGACGATCAGTTTCGTACCACGCGCGGTGATTGGCTCATCCCTACGGCCGAAGTGCCGCTCACCAATATTGTCGCGGATAGTATTCTTGACGGGGATGATTTGCCGCGTCGTTATACGGCCTATACGCCCTGTTTCCGTCAGGAAGCCGGAGCGGCGGGGAAAGACACGCGGGGTATTATTCGCCAGCACCAGTTTTATAAGGTGGAAATGGTGAGCATTGTTCACCCGGATAAAAGTCAGGAAGAGCATGAACGCATGACGGGTTGCGCTGAAAATATCCTCAAGAAACTGGGTTTGTCGTTCCGTACGATGGTGCTGTGTAGCGGGGATACCGGTTTTGGTGCGCGCAAGACGTATGATCTTGAGGTCTGGTTGCCGGGACAGCAGCAATACCGCGAAATATCGAGCTGCTCAAACTGTGGTGATTTTCAGGCCCGGCGGATGAAGGCGCGTTTCCGCAAGAAAGACGAAAAGGATACGCAGTTCGTCCATACTTTGAATGGTTCCGGCGTGGCCATTGGCCGGGCTTTGGTCGCGGTGATGGAAAATTATCACGACCCGGCAGATGGCGGCGTGTTCGTGCCGGATGTCCTTAAACCCTATATGGGCGGGGTGGAGAAGATTGTGCCGGAAGCAACGATGAGTTAGTCGGTGTGTTCTGATCTAAAATACGATTACAAGCTACTGTGCAGGGGTTATTGATAAGGTTGCATTTGGTATTGTCCATCCTGCGGATCTTAAGAATTTCTGTTTTTCAACGGGCTCCCCCGTTTTTTCAACGCAATTGCTTTTGATTTTTTGCAGTTCTTCGCTTCTTATTGTTCTTGTTATTTTTTTGTTTTTAAGTGCGGGTAACACTACATCATTGTTAAAGGCGTCATTGAGTTTTTTATCAACGCATATATCTGCCTTTGTTTCTGATGTACCTGCAATTTTCTCCCAGATGATGTCATTTGCTGGTGCGCTCGTCTGTGCGTTGGCAGAACCGGTAGCAAGCGCTGTAAATAACAGTGCGATTGTGAGTGATGTTGTTTTTTTCATGATCTTTATCCTTTGTATTGTCAATTCTGTCTAAAACCGTGGACCGCTGCGCGGGTTGTCAAAAAGACCGCCGCGCGGGGCCTGAGGTTTGTTGTCCTCTTGTGGTGCATCGTTATGTTCTTCTCCGGGAACATGATCATGCTCGTTTGAGCAGGAGGCATGATAGGCGCTGTCTAATTCCTGATTGTTGTGGAACAACTCTCTATAGCCTTCACCGGGTGTTTGTACAAAGTTTTGCAAGACAGTGCAGGCTCCGATGACATCACCGGAAATATCCCGAATAGCTTTATTTTCTGCCAATGCTGGTACGGCGCTCCATTGTTCATCGGAGATATTACAAGCTTTGCGGAGGCTGTCGCCAAAAGGTGCCGCGTTGTATTCCGGTATTTTTTTACTACCCTTGGCCAATACATTGAGGCCTGGATGTTGTGCTATACCGGATGTAAGTTCCGTGCATGCCTTTTTAATGAGGTCCTGCGTAGAAAGAAGGGCAGGGGTTGTTTTTATATCGGCGCTTTTTTCTGCAACAGGTGCCGGATTAAAGTCAGGAACGGGGCCTTGCTTGCAGGCATATTCATGGCTGGCTTTGATTTTTGGGTCGGAAAAATACAACACGTTAAATTGTCTTGTTTTGCGGGCCAGTTCCTCGAAGGTATGGCAAGCGTCGCCAACAGTTGAGGATACAAATTCCTTAATCATGTTCTTGTTATGGGGGATTTCCTTCTGCTGATCTTCCGAGAAAGAGCAGGCATCATAGATGCTTCTCTGGAAGTAGCTGGAATCGTAATCCGGTACGTGTGTGCTGCCGTTGAGCAGGACGCCAAAGCCGGGATATTCGGGCGCGAAACGTTCTCTCAGATATTTGCAGCCTTTCCTGATGTCTTTTGCTTTTTTTGCGTCAGAAAGGCCGTGTGTTTTATTCAGCACGGGCGCTTCGGCTTGCGATGGGGTTTGTTGTCCGCCGGAGCCTTCGCGTCTTTGTTGGGCATCAGCGTCAGAACCGATAGCGGCGATAAATGTGAAGGCAACGGCTAGCGTTCCGAGTGTTTTTGTCAGTGATTGAGACATGGTGTCCTCCTGTTAGTTTTATTGTTTTTATTTAGGGGTCGGTGTTTTTGGTTCAGCACCGCCCGCGCAGGCATATTGTAGGCTTTTGCCCAGTGCAAATGTGCCGTGGAATAAATGGTAAAAACCCGGATCACTGTGGCTGAGGCTCATAAGGTTATTGCAGGCCTCACCGGCAAGGGCATCAATTTGTGCGGGTTCGATAGCGTCCTGTGACGGGATGGCGTTCCAGTCAGTATCAGAAATGTTGCAGGCTTTTTTAAGGTTTGTACCGAGATGTACCGCATTGTAACCGGAAAAGACTTTGCTGCCCTTCAGCATAAGGCTCAGTCCGTCATGTAGGCCTAAAGCTCCTGATAGACGGGCGCAAGCGCCATATTTAACGGCAGTCCGCTCTTCTTTGGACATTTTGTTAAAACCGCCGGGGCCTTCGCCTTGATGGTGCGATCCTTCGCTTTGTGCAAAAGCGTTTCCTGTCATGGCGACGGTAAAAGCAACAGCCAGTGTGCCAATCGTTTTTGCTGATAATATAGACATAATTTATTTCTCCTTATACGGGATACGAAGCACAGCCTTTATTGCGGTTGTGGCGCAGGGGTTTTCGGTTTTTGAAAAAATTCCATCGCATCATGAAAGCCGTTATGCAACGCTTCGTTGCCGTGGAAAGCTTTCTCATAAGATGGAATGCTGTAGATGTTCTTATGCACGACGTCCACGGCACTGGCCGCCGCCGCTTTCAGCGTGTCTTTTGGCGCCTTATTTAGAAATTTTTGCATTGCCGGTAACGGTTTCATGTCATTCCAGGTTTCGTCTGACATATTGCATTGTTGCTTTAGGGCGTTACCGAAATCTGTGCTGTCATAATCAGGGAAAGCGCTATGCCCTTTAAATATGAGTGTCAGGCCGGGATGCATTGTAAAACCTATGGCGAGATTGTCGCACATATTAATGTTTTTGGCTGTTTCCGGTGATATTGTCGGGCCGTTACCATGGCTTCCTTCTGGGTGATGCTGTTCCTGCGCCAGTGCAGAGCTACCCGTTGTTGCCAGAGCAAAAGCCATTGTTGCTATACTTAAAAGTTTTTTGACAGACATGATGTCCTCCTCCTTATTCTTAATTTTTTTTATGAAACTACGGGCACTTTGCATAAATTGGAATGTTATTGCAAATGGTTTTTTCAGAAAAACAATTATCATAGATTATTCTTCTTGGCGTCTTGCCGCACAGACTCTACAATAAAATTAGTTCGCTCAAAGGTCATTTCATGAATTCTCAGGATACCCGTAAAATCAGGCTTGTGATGCTTCTGCGCAATGCAGGCATTACCGACACATCTGTTCTGGCCGCGATGGAAAGAGTGCCGCGTGACTTTTTTGTTCCGGCGGCTATGGCGGATCAGTCTTACGACGATATCGCCTTGCCTATCGGCAGGGGCCAGACGATTAGCCAGCCTTTGGTTGTGGCGACGATGACAGAGGCTTTGAAGCTGGATGATCGCTGTAAGGTGCTGGAAGTCGGTACAGGATCGGGTTACCAGAGTTGTGTTTTGGCGCATTTGTGCCGTCGCGTTTATACGATTGAGCGGCATAAGTCCCTTCTGATTGAGGCTTTGAAGATGTTTGATGAGTTGAAGCTGCATAATATTACAGCGATTGCCGGGGACGGTATGAAGGGCTGGCCCGAACAGGCACCGTTTGACCGTATCATTGTAACGGCTGCTGCGCAGGGTGATCCGCCCTCTGCCTTGCTGGATCAGTTGAAAATTGGCGGTATTATGGTGGTTCCCGTGGCAACAAATGAACATCAGGTGTTGCGGCGCTATAAGAAGGAAGGGGAGGACACGTTTGCCGTGAAGGATTTAATGGGTGTGCGGTTTGTACCTTTGTTGCCAAACCTTGCCGCGCCCAGTGAGGGTTCGGATGGTGACATCAACAGGAAGCTGGCCTGATATGTTATTTTTTACCACCAAGGCACCAAGACACGAAGTTGTTGCTGCGCATGTAGAAAGGTATCCTCTGCGCTTCTTGGTGTCTTGGTGTCTTGGTGGTTTAATTATCGTATGTATGCTTTCTCTGACCGCATGCTTTGGTACGCAGGCTCCTGCGCCTTATAAGCATTACGGGGCGCAAAAGGGTGGATCGGCAGCGGATAGTGCTGGTGTTCACACAGTGGCAAGCGGCGATACGGTGTGGGGTATTTCTCAGCGTTATCACATTGCCATGCGGGATGTCATCGGTGCGAATAAATTGCGGCCGCCTTACCGTTTGGCGCGCGGTCAACGTTTGAAATTACCGCCGCCGCAGGCTTACAGAATCAAGCCGGGTGATACGCTGTATGGTATTTCACGTACTTTTAACGTGAGCGTCACACAACTGGCGCGGCAGAACCATTTAAGATCACCTTATACCATCCATCCGGGGGAGACATTGCGTCTGCCGTCTCGTTATAGTGTGTCAAAACCAGCCTCACAGCCGCGGCAGTTTGCTTCTGTGGCAAAGAAAAAGTCGCGTGCATCGTCATCGTCTTCCAAACAGACCAAAATTGCGAAAAAGCCGATTATCTCCCGGTCTACGCCGAAAAGGGCGGGGAGCAAATTTGAGTGGCCGGTTGAGGGGCAGCTTTTGTCTTCTTACGGCCCTAAAAAGGGCGGTCTTCATAATGATGGCGTGAATATTAAGGCCCCGAAAGGAACGCCGGTCCGCGCGGCGGAAAATGGTGTGGTTGTTTATGCCGGACGTGAGTTGAAAGGGTTCGGTAATCTGGTGCTGGTTCGTCATGCTGATCGCTGGGTTACGGCTTATGCTCATATGGATCGTTTGCATATCAAACGCGGGCAGGAAATCAAGCGCGGCCAGACTTTGGGAACGGTGGGCTCAACAGGAAGCGTTAGTGTACCGCAGCTTCATTTTGAAACGAGGCGCGGGACAAAGGCCCTCAATCCAAAAAAATATCTACGGAAATCCTAATGGATAAGGCGTTCGATACAGCATTTGATGCCATGATGGCCTGGAATCAGGTCGGCTTGTTCGTCGGTGGGCTTATTTGTCTCGGCATAGGGCTGTTATTTATTGCTGATTTTGTGCATTGGCGTGTTGTAGCACAGCGCGTGAAAGGTCGTATTGCGGCTGTGCGGGTTACAGGGATTAATAAGAAAAAAAGCGGGACGGAAGACTCTCCTGCTGTTTCGGAAAAACCGGAAGATCTGACAAGTCTGGCGGATGAGCTTAAAAAATCACCGGGCCGTTTGTTTGGTAATATTTTTTTGTCGCTACTATCTGTTGTTCCATTGGTCCTTCTTTTTTCCTTTGCTGCTTACACGGCTTTTGATTATCTGCATTTGAAGGCTGATGGTTATCAGGTGGAAGCCGCGGTTATAGATAATGAAATCAGCGGTGAAAATGCGGACAACTATCGTGCTGTTGTGTCTTTTGAAGGCCATGACGGACAATATTGGGAATTGCGGGATAGTATGGTAGTTCCGGCTTCCCGTTCTTATGAAATCGGTAGAAAAATAGATGTTTATTATGATCCTGCCGATCCTTCGCATTTCAAAATTGTGGGTTTCTGGCATTACCAGATTTTCCGTATCGCGCTTTCCCTTATTGTGACAAGCTTAATTGTTGGGGTGTTTATCGTGATAGCTGCCCGTTTTGAAGGCCGTCTGAGGAGCACAGGCAGCAGCGAGAAGAAGAAAAAGAAGGTCAGTTATGCTGGGGAAATGTATTCTGCCGTCATGGAATATGCGGTGCCGGACGGGGAAACGATTCAGGCTGAAACGGATTCAAGCAGCAACTGGCTGGCGGACAAGATACCGGGAACGCCCGTTAAGCTTCTCGTGAAACCTCATGACCCGGAGTCGGTCAGGAAAGTCGGGTGGCTGGGCTTGATTGCTGGTTTAATCTTTGCTGTGCCGGGGGCTCTTTTACTATTTGTCGGCATCGGTATGGGAATGAATATTTTTACGATTGTGATCGGTGCGGCGGGACTCGGCTATCTGGGGTTTAAACTGTTTAAAACGTTGAGGCCGCGTGGTGAGTGGGACAGTATCGCGGATTTCCAAAAACGCATGAAAGCGAAAAGTGCTGATAAGAGTAAACAGGGACGTATTCTGACGCATCAGGAAATACGGGATCGTTTGCGTTATCATGACAGGGTGGCGCAGCTCTGGCAGCCTTTTCTGGTTTTGATGGCTGCCGGTTTTATCGGGGGCGGAATTTATATGGCGCAGGATATGGAAGGCTTGCTGGCCGTGGCTGAACGGACGGAAGGTCATGTCGTGCGCGTGGAAAGTGTTTATAATGCGAGTGCGGAAGGGTCGTCTTATACCTATTATCCTGTCATTGAATATGCTGACTTTACAGGCCGGGTTTCTACATTTCGCAGCAAAGTCGGCTCCAATCCGCCCACGAAGAAAATCGGAGATAGTGTAACTGTTATGTATGATCCTGACAGGCCGGGCCAGGCGCAGGTGGATCGCGGTATTTTAAACTGGCTGATTCCGGGTGGTTTATTGCTGGCCGGTTTATGGTTGTTGTGGGTTTCTCTGAAAATCCAGATGGGTATTTTTCATCGAAAGCCTCTTGTCCGTCGCCGGGGTGTTTGATCCTGTGAATGATTCTGTCTTGCCTCTTGTTTTTGCTATCTATCCCGCTATAGTCCTGCTTTAAAGAGGATTTAAAGAGGGATATACGATATGTTGATTTCTACAGCTTACGCTGCCGCAGGTACTGCCATGGCTGATGCGCCAAGTCCATGGGAAGCTTTTGCCCTGAACATGATGCTGATTCTGATTTTGGTCTTCATGTTTTATGTGTTGCTGATTATGCCGCAGCAAAAACGCTTTAAAAAACACAGGGAAATGCTTGATACTTTGCGCAAGGGAGACAAAGTCGTGACCGCAGGCGGGCTTGTTGGCAAAGTTGATAAAATTCTGGATGGCGCGGATGAAGTCGTTGTTGATCTGGGAAATGACGTCAAGGTGACGGCCTTGCGTTCCACGATTCAAAATAAGGTCGATAAGCTGGACAATAAAGTAAAAAAATCAGATAGTTAAACAAAAGCCATGATCCATTTTACCCGCTGGAAAATTACTCTGATCCTGATTATATGTGCTTTGGCCCTTGCCTATAGTCTGCCAAATGCGTTGAGCCCCGGTGCGCGGGCATGGATGCAAACGACATTGCCTTCTGCTTTGCCGGGGAAAACAATCAATCTGGGTCTGGATCTTCAGGGCGGATCTCATCTTCTTTTGCAGGTAGATGTCAGTAGTGTTGTTCAGGAACGGTCTGAAGGGCTCGTACAAGCTGCTCGGCCTGATTTGCGCAAAGAGAAAATCGGTTATACGCGTATTTCCAGTATTCCCGGCGGTATGCGTCTGCTGTTGCGTGACGGGCAGGATATAAGTGCAGTGAAGAAGATTTTGCGGGCTCTTGACACTGATATTGATGTCATCATTAGTGCAGATGAAAAAATGGCCGAAGCCCGTTATAATGATGTGGCTGTTAAAAAAATTCAGGATCAGACGATTGATCAGTCTATTGAGATTGTACGCCGTCGTGTCGATGAAACAGGAACGCGGGAACCGGTTATCCAGAGGCAGGGCACAGATCGTATCATTGTTCAGCTTCCCGGTTTGGAAGACCCGGCGGAAATTAAAGATTTGCTGGGCAAAACGGCCATGCTGTCCTTTCATCTTGTCGATACGGGAACAGGAAAGACACGCGGTATGGGCGGCTCACGGACTTTGCCGTTGGTGGAAGAACCGGGGCAGAGCTTGCCGGTTGCCCGGCGTCCTATGATTACGGGCGATATGCTGACCAATGCCCAGCCTTCATTTTCACAAGGTTTGCCGGTGATCAGCTTTAGTTTGAACGGTGTCGGTGCACGGCGTTTTTGTGACGTAACGAGCAAGAAGGAAAATATCGGCCAGCCTTTTGCCATTGTTCTGGATGATGAGATTATCAGCGCGCCCAATATCAGGGAGCCAATTTGCGGAGGAGCAGCGATCATTTCCGGCCGTTTTACGGTGAAGGAAACAACGGATCTGGCCTTGCTTTTGCGGGCGGGTGCTTTGCCGGCGCCGTTGGTGGTTCTGGAAGAACGGACTGTTGGGCCGTCTTTGGGTGCTGACTCTGTAGAAGCCGGGAAGAAAGCGAGCCTTGTGGCTCTGTTGATGGTTCTGGTCTTTATGGCGGGGGCGTACGGTTTGTTCGGCATTATGGCCGATGTGGCCTTGCTTGTTAATGTGGCATTGATTTTTGCTTTGCTGTCCGGTTTGCAGGCAACGCTGACGCTGCCGGGGATTGCCGGGATTGTTTTGACCATTGGTATGGCCGTGGATGCCAATGTCCTGATTTTTGAGCGAATCAGGGAAGAGGTCAGACAGGGGCGTTCCCCGATGTCTGCTATTGACGCCGGTTACAGCCGGGCGATGGGTACAATTATTGACTCTAACCTCACAACGCTGATCGCGGCCATTATTCTTTATTCGTTTGGTACGGGGCCAATCAAGGGGTTTGCTGTCACGCTGGGTATCGGGATTATAACGTCTTTCTTCTCAGCCATCTGGGTGACACGCCTTATCGTGGTGACGTGGCTGCGGAAGAAACAACCAGATGCTTTGCCGGTGTAGAGGAAGAAGAATATGAAATCCATACGTTTAGTACCGGAAGAAACAAATATCGATTTTATCGGGAAGCGTTTTATCGCTTTTGCCCTGTCTTTTCTTATCATTGTGGGCTCCTTTGGGTTGGTTTTTAGTAAGGGTCTGAATTTCGGCATTGATTTTACCGGCGGGACGGTAATTGAAATTCGTGTGCCGGAAACCCCTGATCTGGGTGCTATGCGCGCCTTGTTGAACGGTTTGGAACTGGGCGCGATTTCTATTCAGGAATTTGGAGAGGAAACGGATATTATGATCCGCTTGCCGCAGCAGGACGGCGGAGAAGAGGTTCAACAACTAGCCATTGGTAAGGTTCATGAAGCGCTGGATAAGAATTTTTCTTCTGCGGGAGCAATTGATTACCGCCGGACGGAGTTCGTAGGGCCACAAGTCGGTGAGGAACTGAAAAAAGCTGGAGGTTTGGCCGTTTTATGGTCCCTGATCGGTATTTTGGCCTATATCTGGATACGATTCGAATGGCAGTTCGGCGTGGCGGCTATTGTGGCTTTGACTCATGATACGGTGGCGACGGTAGGTCTTTTTGCCCTGACGCAGATGGAATTTAATTTGTCGACACTGGCTGCTGTTTTGATGATCGCCGGTTATTCTATTAACGATACAGTTGTTGTGTTTGACCGCGTGCGGGAGAATTTACGCAAATATAAGAAAACGCCGCTGGTAGAGTTGTTCAATATGTCTGTGAATCAAATGCTTTCGCGGACTTTAATGACATCGTTGACGACTTTGCTGGCGCTTGTCGCTTTGTACTTGTTTGGCGGTGCTGTTATTCAGGGCTTTATTTCGGCTCTGATTTTCGGCATTGTGATTGGTACATATTCCTCCATTTACGTGGCTTCTCCTGTTTTGCTCTTTCTCAATGTGCGCAGAAACCCTGAGGAAACAAAGGAAACTGTTAACGTAATGTAAACATTCTTGTCATATAATCGTCTTGTCTAACATATATCGATGAAAAGACCGGGGGATTACGATGGCAGGCTCAGTAGGGGACATTTTTAAAAGCGCAGCATCCGGTGCCTTGCCAAAAGCCAGTATACCGCCCGTAGGAAGCGCTTTTGCTTTGGCTGCTTCTGCCGGCAGAGGTGGCGGAACCCACGCTCAGGCCTCACCAAAAGCCCCGCAAGCACCGACACGGTAAAAAGAGAAGGTTATTCTGGCCTTTTTATAAATCACTCTGATAGTCTCAGGGTGATTTTTTATGCAGGGAAGGTAGAATAATGGATATCACGCCCCTTATACGTGCCGATCAACAGGTGATTCAGAGCTATAAAGCGGGCCGTTTCAAGGTCAGTAGCCGGTTCTATGAGTCCGGTATTTTCGTGTTTCCCGACAGGACGGAGTTGTGGCCCGCGGATAAAGGCGTGTCTGATCTTGTCGTGTCGGATTTCCAGTCCTTGATAGAGCAAGCGGGCGCACTTGATGTGGTTTTACTCGGTTGTGGTGCCAAAGCCGAGTTTTTGCCCTTTTTAACGCAGGATTTGAAAGCGCACGGACTGTTTCTGGAGGTTATGGACACGGGTGCAGCTTGTCGGACTTATAACGTCCTGATGGCTGAAGGCCGCCGTGTTGTCGCAGCGTTGTTGCCTGTTACTTAAGGGGCTTGCCGGACCTGTAGTTTATGGTGTTTGCGGACCTTGCCCCGTAGGCGGAAGCTGATCTTGTTGTCATCAAGCTCTACGAAAGAATAAGCGCCGCTGGGGACACGGTAATGTTTTTTCCAGGCATGGGTTAAAGATTGCTGGGTGATGTAGTGAATGCCGTTGACCTCGCGGTGCTGGTTTCTATGAAGATGGCCGCCCATGCATAAAATAACGTTTCCGGCTTTTTCAAGAATGCTTCTAATGCGGGGGACTTCTTCCAGATAAAAACGCCCGGCAATATCGTGGTTTTCATTGGCAAGCTCGGGACCGTTGGTCAGTGGTACGTGAGAGAAAAGAACCGTGGGCTTTTTTGTTTTGTTTATGTCCTGTTCCAGCCATTCAATATCTTTATCGTCGATTTCCAAACCGCCTGTTATGCCCTGACTTGTTTTCGGATTCCAGAAAACCAGATGATAGCCGTTCATATCGCGGCTGTAGGATGTTTCCGGCGTGCCCATGATTCTTGCGTTTTCGGAACGGCTTAAATTTTTCTCATCATGATTGCCGATGACGGAATGAAGCGGGGCCGCGATTTTGTTGAAATGCTGCTTCAGTTCATACATGTAACGGGCGTCTTCTGCGCGGTTGCGGCGTTTTTGTATGAGATAACGATCGTCATCTTCGTTTTTATTACTCCGGGCGACAACACGGTCCCCCATATCAACAACAAGGTCGGGGGCGTAATCGTTGGCAGCCTTGACGAATCCCTTCATTAGCCGGGGGGCTTTGGAGCCGAGTTTAGCACGGACATCAATGCCATAATGGATGTCCGTAATGACAGCAATACGTAGCTTTGCCATACGGAGTCTTCCCTGTTTTATCTTTTTATTATATGTGCGCCCTTATCAGGCCGCTATTTTCATCGGTCCTTTTTCAAGCAATGCAGCGACGAAATCCCAGTTAATCATGCTGTCGACAAAAGTTTCGACATATTTTGGCCGCGCATTGCGGTAGTCGATATAATAAGCATGTTCCCATACATCACAGGTCAAAAGCGCCGTTTTGCCTTCGGTGAAGGGAACGCCGGCATTGCCGGTTTTCATGATTTCCAGTTTCCCCGTGGCGTTATCCATGGCTAGCCAGCCCCAGCCGGATCCGAACTGTGTCAGGCAGGCATTAGAGAAATCAGCTTTAAATTGCCCGTACCCGCCAAGATCGGAGTCTATTTTCGCTTCCAGAGTACCGGGAAGGGATGTGCCCCCCCCTTGCGGTTTCAGACAGTTCCAGAAAAAAGAGTGGTTCCAGTGTTGGGCGCCGTTATTGAATAGCCCGGCATTTTGTTCCTTTTGCGCGTTCATAACAACGGCTTCCAGTGTGCTGCCCTGATCCGGCAGGCCTTCCAGGATTTTATTTCCGTTGGTGACATAGGCCGCATGATGCTTGTCATGGTGAAATTCAAAGGTTTCTGCTGACATATAAGGGGCCAGAGCGTCATAGGCAAAGGGCAGTTCCGGAAGATCAAAAGCCATTTATATTCTCCTGTTTGTGTATTTAGGGAATAGGATACGCGCTGAGGGCATGATTTTGAACTTTTTTCTTTACAATTTTAACGATTTGGAAAATAGATAGCTTCTATAATAGGGAACATAGGGAATTGGGAGTTCACATTTCTTAACGGTTAGGACAAAGAATATGGCTTTACCACCAATTATTGCGAATAATCCGCTTGTGAAAGCGCTCAAGACAGAATCATCTTCCGATACGCCACCTCCGGCAAAGGGGCCGGAAGGAGGAAGCTTGCCTCAGGATGTTGTGGAAATTTCTTCAGCGGCTGTGCAGCGTCTTGAGGAATCACGACAATCGGAGATATCCAGTCAGGAGCAGGCCAGAGAAACCGCCGTTGAAACACGCAGTTTACTGGAAGAAAGCGGCGCGTCACTGGGCCTTGACTCAGAGTTTTCGTAGGCTGCTGTATCGCCGACAGCTTCTAGCGTGATCCCCGTTGCCGGGAATTGCTTCTTAGATGATGTTTTTCGTTGTTTTCCTGTTGCCGGGCGGGGTCCCCTGTCTGGTGTTCCCGCTCATTTTCCGTCCGTTTTTGAGGAACTGGCCGGGGGGCAGGTCGCTCTAAGCTGCCTTGCTTTTCACGATAATTTTGTCGGTTTTGGCGCATATCGTTTTTCTGTTCCTTGATTTTATCACGATATTCTTCCCGTCTATCCTGAATGTTGTCACGCTTGTTGCCACGGCGCTCCTGAATGTCATTACGCTGGTTCTGTTTGCGGTTTTGAATGTTTTCCTTGTGGTGCCTGTATAAGGCCTTGTGACTTTCTTTTCTTTGGGCAACACGTTGTTTGATATGGTCACGGCGTTTCATAGCGACCACTTTTTTGGCGCGCTCGAGTTTTATTGTCGGCCATGTTTTAGCTCGGGAGGGGATGGCATTGCGGCTGCGGATTGTTGTGCCCTGTCCTTTGCCGACACGGATACGACCGCGGTTTGTTTCAACGGAGACTTCCCCGTTATCGACAAAAACGGCATATTCATTATCAATCTCACCGCCCCACACGGTTGTTCCCCGCAGGCCGATAGAGCCGTAGGTCGTATTAATCTTGATATCCGGTTTTTCCCGTTTGCCTAGTAAACCGCTGACGAATAGGAAGGGCCCGCGTGTAATGGAGAAACGGCCTTTATTCTCGGAAGCTTCATCCGGGTCAAAAACGTAATCATCAACGGTCAGGAGCGCCTTTTCACTCAGTGTTAATTCTGTGTCGTCAATAAACAGGATATGCATTTTAGATTCTGAACCGGTTTCCAGCCTGTCATCCAGATGGATAGGCATATCGGGTTTGGCTGCTTCTGGTGTTTTTTCTCCATATTGGATGGTCGCAGCGCCTTCTATCTCGATGATGGTGCCAATAACGGAGTAATCTATATCCTGCGTGGCATAAGTGGGCGTACTATTCAGTAGAAGACCAAAAACCAGTAAAGACAGTATTCTGATAGCCATCTTTTTCTCTCCATGCGGGAATCAACGAAAAACAACAGCGTCTATACTGGCATGCTAAAGAGCTATGTCAATACGTGCTAATTTAGCGTTGGAACTGTCCGTTTTTCAGGAAATTCAGCGTTTGTTTCCGCGCTTTGCGGTTATTCATGATGAATGTGTGTGTGGCATCAATGACGATGTGATCTTTCATGCCGTTGAGTTTTGTGCTTTCAACAGAAACCAGACCGTCATGCGCGCTGGTGAAAAGATGGGAAAAATAGGGGTGACTCAGGATGGATGTGCCGGCAATAATGCCGAGATCATAATCAATTTTTATCTGTGCGGTGGCGGCTTTCTGAAATGTAGTCGTGAGTTGCTGGCCTGTTATGCCGAATATCTTTTTATATAAAGTAACGTCTTTCAGCCGGTCCGCGACTTCACTGCCGCCATGGGGCGGGGCCAGCATAACAACGCGGCCAAGGTTATCGGGCTTGAACTGTGAGAGCAAATCGCGGGTGATAATGCCGCCCAGAGAGTGGGTCACAATATGAATGCGGTCATAATGATCGCCGACTTCGGAAATCCGGTCTTTGACACAACTTATTAAATCATCATGGGTGTTGTTACAGGAGCGGTATCCGATATTATGCGTGTCATAGCCACCATCTCTTAAAAACCGGGCAAGCCATGCCATAGAGAGTTTTGGCTGAGCCATGCCGTGTAGCAGGATAACAAGTTCTTTGTTTTTCATTTGTGTTACGCGGCTTTTTGTTTTTGTTGAATCCAGTTATCAAGATCGTTTAAGGCTCGGCGGCTCATAGCCGGTTTACGCTCTTTCTTTTTGAATTTACCCTCCAGCGGTGGAAACAGGCCAAAATTAATATTCATTGGCTGGAATGTTGCGGCATCCGCACCGCCGGTAATGTGGTTCAGGAGTGCGCCCAGAGCCGTTGTCAGCGGTGGCAGGGTAGCCGCTTGTTCATTGTCGGTAGCCATCCGTCCGGCCATGAGCCCGACGGCCGCGCTTTCGATATAGCCTTCACAGCCGGTAATTTGTCCGGCAAAGCGCAGGCGCGGCATGACTTTCATGCGAAGTTGTTTATCCAGAAGTTTGGGCGAATTTATGAAAGTATTGCGGTGCAGGCCGCCAAGACGGGCAAAGTTGGCATCTTCAAGGCCGGGAATTGTTTTGAAAACAGTGGCCTGTTCGCCATATTTCATCTTGGTCTGAAAACCGACCATGTTATAGAGCGTGCCGAGCGCGTTATCCTGTCGTAACTGTACTACCGCATAGGGCTGTTCATCTGTGTGCGGGTTACGTAGCCCTACCGGCTTCATCGGTCCGAAACGTAGCGTATCTATACCGCGCTCTGCAATAACCTCAATCGGCAGGCAGCCTTCAAAATAGGGCGTATCTTTTTCCCAGTCCTTGAATTCCATTTTATCTGCGGCGAGCAGGGCATTGATAAAAGCGCCATATTGCGCTTCGTTCAGCGGACAGTTGATGTAATCAGCACCTTCGCCTTTATCGTAGCGGGACTGAAACCAGCAGACATCCAGATTGATGCTGTCTTTATCAACAATGGGTGCAATGGCGTCGAAAAAGGATAGCGCCTCTTCTCCGCTTAAGGCACGAATAGCTTCGGCAAGGGCCGGAGAGGTCAGTGGTCCCGTGGCAATAATCACATTGTCCCAGTCTTCCGGGGGCAGGCCGTCAATCTCACCACGTTCAATCGTGACAAGGGGATGGTCTTCCAGCGCCTTTGTCACGCCTGCTGAGAAAATATCACGGTCTACGGCGAGTGCTCCTCCGGCGGGAACGGCCGCTTTATCGCCTTCACGCATAATCAGCGAGCCGCAGCGCCGCATTTCCTCATGCAACAATCCGACGGCGTTGTTTTCCGCGTCATCGGAACGGAAGGAGTTGGAGCAGACAAGCTCCGCAAGTCCGTCTGTTTTATGGGCGGCGGTCTCGCAGGTGGGGCGCATTTCATGGAGTATCACAGGCGTACCAGCTTGTGCAGCTTGCCACGCGGCCTCACTCCCGGCTAATCCGCCGCCGATAATATGAACAGGTTTGTTTGTCATGAGGGGCTTTTTATTAGAAGATGCCCTGAATCGCAAGAGAAAATGATTTACGGCTACTCAAAGAAGTAATGAATAGCGAGCACAAGTGCCACAGAGACGGCGAGGCCAAAGATCATTTTCATAAAATCCTTGCCGACCAGCGGGAAGATATAACCGAATTTATATTTTGCCCGGTAAGTGTGAGCAATCGCGATTTCCCGCCCGGTCAGGACGCCGACAAATACCCAGGTCGTGGACATGGGAATGTCGTTATACTGCTTGAAATAGAGCAGGATGAACGCATAAACCAGATCAATGATGGTGGCGGAACGCATGAAACGTGTGCCGCTTTTTTCCAGAACGATTTTCTGGATTTTACCGCCGTGTGAGTAGAATATATAGCCCAGCCAGCCGCACAGAATGACGATGGCGCCGGCAAGATATTCCAGAGGTAATTGCCGCGGTAGATAGACAGCGATATTCGCCATGTCGTGTGAGAGCCACGTGAACCACAGGAATCCCGTAGAGAACCACTGCAGGGTACGCCAATAGATACGATGTTCCTTTTTAACCTTGTTGAATTTTTCATTGATAAAGCGGGCAATGACCATCCAGAGGGCAAAGGCCACGATGGCAGCAAGGCCGTAACCGATCATGCTTTTAACTAGCATTTTTTCCAGTACAAATGTAGAGGCAAAAACAGAGAGCACAAGGAATGTCGTGGAAACCGGTATACCGAAGCGCGTTAGCAGGACAAGGACAGCCGGGGCCGCTGCGTGATACCATTGAATTTCCTGATAGGGGATTTTATTCAGGCGGCCATAGGATATATCACCGTCATTGACCACCCAGCCATAGCCCAGTGTAAAGATAAGCACCACAGAGGCCGCCAGCCAGAGCCAGTACCATTTGAAAACTTTGATATTTGAAGCGATGAACGTGCCGAGTGTCTGGACTGAGTCGTTGGCGATAACGGCGTAGGCGGCGAGCATAAAGCCAATAAAGGCGTAGAGTGCGTGAATATCCATGAATAGTTTCCCTCTATATTTCGTTATTCAGCAGACTTCTTGCTGCACTGCATAAAGAGTTTTTTTCAGGATTTCAAGCTTTATTGGGGACGAATTTCCTTCATGATTTTTTCCCATGTTTTGCTACGTAAATTCTCATGTTTTGTGAGCTCTTGCGAAAAATCCGTTGCGGATTCAATGCCGGATATCAGGTGTTCTTTTTCGACATGGGTGATCTCCAGTCCGCCAACTTCCGGCAAGACCCCGCAAAATATGGCTTTGCCTGCTCCGAATCGACGGCTGGCGATGGCAATGGGATTTCCCTGAACGTCGGCATAGCAGGCAATAATTTTATGTCCTGTTTCTTCCGCGTCATCCGAGAGATCAAGCCAGGGACCTTGCGCATAACAGGCAGCACCGAGAATACCGATTTCACAGTCTTCTGCAGCATTGTTGAAATGAAGGCGGACAACGGCATGATTGGCCCACGGATTATCCGGTTGCTGTCCGGCTTTGGAGTAGTCCGGCAGGGGGCCATAGGCTGTGCCTTTGAAAAACCCTAAGGGTTTAACTTCGTGTGTATCGTTTGCGGCGCGGCCATTGTAAAAAAACTGCTCGGCGGCCAGATAAGCTCCCGCACATATGCCGACATAGATGCCGCCGTTTTGTACATATGTCTTTATATTTTCCATACCTTTGTGGCCAAGAGCTTCCCGGTAGCTGCTGTCATCCCGTGTTGTGCCGGGCAGGAAAAAGGCGTGCGTGTTTTCTGTCAGGGCGCGTCCATGGATAATATCCTCTGCCGTGACTTTCCTGATAATAAAGGCTTGTTCATTAAAGCTTTGACGTAGATTGTCCATCAGGGCGCTGACGGCTGCCGGTTTTTCTGCGTAAACAGCGATAATTTTTGGTTGTTGTGTTGTCATAGCTGTATCTCCTTCTAGAGAATTTTTTCACCGACCATAATAATAATTTCAACCAGAATCAGGATCACGATATACCATTCAACATGAAGTGTCCGGCGCTCTTGAAGCATGCCGAGCATCGTTTCAGCGGTACGGTAAATAAGGTCAAGTTTGTGTCTTAAGGCTGTATGGCGTTCCCGCAATTCATATTCATCTTCCAGCCTGACATAGAAACGTTCCAGTTCCGGGTTGTCCCAGAGGAGTTCCGGTTTTTCCTCAATTTCCACATGGCCGACCATTTTACGCTGGATAGAGAGCGTCAGTCCGATATGGCGCATTAAACCCCGTGTCTGCCGGCCCCCTATTTTCCCGGTTTGCATGTTCGTTGTAATGGGTTCAATCCGGTCAAAAATTTCTGTCATACGGGATTCATAATGGGACAGCATAAGGCTGGGAGCTATAATTTCGGCCACAAGCTGCAGGCGCTCTATATTCCATTGGCTAACATGGATAAATTCGGGTTCCGTACCGTCTGCCTTGTTTTTATCCAGTTTGATTTCAGTTTCTTCCGTTTCCGGTGTTTCAAAGGGTTCAATGATGAATTCTTTTATGTCTTTCAGAAACGAGGATTCTTCCAGCATATTTACGCCGAACAGGACCGCGATGCCATAGCGAAACAGAACGGCATAGCCATTTTCTCCTACTTTTATAATAAAAGGAGAGGTTCCCAGCTGCTTGCTTTTTTCCAGTGCCTTCATATTGAGTCTTTGCCCTAAAAAGAGGGCGCGGACATTCATTTTCGTGCAGTCGTCGGAAAAGGCGTGTTCCATTCTGTCGATCCAATTGTTTCTACAGAGTGCTTTTTTATCTGATTTTATGAGGGGAGGCAAATATGGGGATGTTCATGAAAGATATTCAGGACGTTTTCTCTTATAGAAGAGGGAATGTGAATGAAGCCGTCGCCATGATCTGCATAGAAGCTGCGGTCTGATACTTTATCAAAGAGTGTCTTCACATCGGGCGCGGTCATTTTATAGACAATATCATGCATGTCTTTTATCGCATCGTCAGGAGTCTTTTTACCTTTGTGGACAGCTCTCGCATTGCGGTAGAAAAGTTCACGGAACTGGACATTGTGTGAATGCCCCATACGAATACTGCCGTATTTATCACCATAGAGTTCAAGCATGTCACCGTAGATACGGGGGACTGTATCGAGCCAGAACTCAGAAATATTTTCTTCTTTCAAAGATTTTGTCAGCCGGTTGATTTCGCGGACAGCCTGTTTATCGCTGTTGAATTCTATAAAATCGTTATCGGTTTTAAATTTTTGCAGCAAGTCCTGATCAATCTGCTTTGTAAGGGAAGCCGGTATTTCAATGCCCTGTGATAAAAGGGCAGCCCATAATTCATGGTTATTTGCGGGCATTATGCCATGTTGTTGATAGGCATTAACAAGGATCGTATGAAGCCGTGCCTGAAATTCGCATTCATCACTAAGATAGTTCAGGAAAAGGTCTGTTTCCTTTAATTGAGATACGATAGCGTAGCGCTTGTTTTGCAGAGAAGAGGCCAGAGAGCTTCTGTAATCATCCCATTGCAGGATATGCAAATGTTCGTGGGAGATTGTGTTAGCCAGATAGTCACTGCTTTTATTAAATATACGCGCAAGGCCAAGGACTTCATGGATATGGATATCTCTTTCTTTGCGGGCGTCTGCCTGTCCAGCGGTAAAAAATGACAGGAAGAGTTCCTGATAACTATTCAGGCTCTTCCAGTTTGTAGATTTTTGAAATTGTGACGCGATCACCGGTTTGAATCGTACAGTCCCTTCCGGGGGATGAATGATTTCAAGTCCTTTGGGTGGCCAGTGCCCAAAATCAGCAGTCAGCAATTCAAGAGTCGATGCCTCTCTCTTCGCATAAAGAGCGATGAGTTGCCGTTCGCGGGTTTTATTCGTGGCACGTGACTCCATTTTTCGTCTGTTTTTGTTATCTTTCCAGCCTTATTGTTTAACATAATTCAATGGCGTTTGCAAGACTTATGGTCGTTCTCATTAGGAATAAGACATTGTCATGCCCGCCTTGTGCGGGCATCCGGCAAAACAAAGTGCGCAGCTGTTCTGCGCTCATAACCAGACCCCCGCCGTTCTTATCCTGCTATCGCAGGATCGCGGGGGTGACGAGAATGTCTTATTTTTAACGAGAACGACTATATGAAGAGGCCAGTTAAGGGAAAATCCGTACGCCGTTTGTTACGTTGCTGGCATAGGTTCCATGCTGGAAAGCCGGCTGGGCCGGATAGGTGTGGCCGTTGAATTGCAAGGCAACATCCTTTGCATTGAATCCGGTGCGGCCTGAAACCCGAACGATGATATCCCGCCAGCCTTTTGTTTTATGATCGCTGATGAGGAGGGGGCCACGCACCGGGGCGATTTCTGAAACCAGTTTGAAATCATCATTATAGGCCTTGAAAACGGCCATGTTACATCCGTTGTCGCCGCACCAGAATTTATGAGGGGTCTTCATAATCACAATACCTTCGCGGCGCCCGTCATTATCCAGATCAATGCGGGTAAACTCGTAACGGGTATTCGAAGGGCCCGCCTTGGCATGTACATATTGTGTAATGGCGGCCATGAAATCCGTATTATCAGGATCACGCAGGGTGGTGTAATCCGTAGGTAAAGGCAGAAGGGGTTCACGGGCATAGTCCTGCTTTCCGCTACTGCATGCGGTGAGTGCTATGCTTACAAAAATCAGAATGAAACACGTTAGCCGCGTCATGTGATTGCCCTGTTCCGAGAAAGTTTCTTTCTTTCATTATCGACACAGATGCACCGGCGGGCAAATATTATCTGCCAGCCATACACAAGTAGTTTTGGGCACAGGTAGTTTTTTTTAATATGTCCTATTTAAGAAACGGCAAAGCCTTGTAAAACAGTTTCGTGGCAGCGGAGAGGGCGCAGAGTTTTCTTCCGTCCTCGCCATGTACAGGTTTTCCATCAGGGTTTCTGCGGGGTAGCGTTATTTCATCCCGCATAGCCCGGAGTTCATCCAGTGTTTTTGGTTCCGTCAACGGTTTTTCCCGCAGCGGTTTTCCTTTGGCAATCATATGGCCGACACGTTTCTGTGTTTGCCGTGTTTTCAGCAGGGACATAAAATTTTCGCGCTCCAACTGCTGAATATCATTTTCTGTCAGAGTCTTGCCGATATGCGTATCGCCACCAGTGAGGACAGTTGCCAGTGCCTCGGATACGACGACATCATGCCATGTGGCGCTGCCATTGGCATAGAAATCATCTATCGCCATGCGCAGGGTCGCTTTACCGCTTTCTCCCGGTAGCTGGAAGACAGCCGGTTCAGGTGGTTTGTAACCTTCGATCAAAGAAACAGCCTTGGCTTTGGCATCGGTCAGCAAGCGGTCCGTATTCATGGAAATGCCGTCATCAGGGTTAAGCCATAGCTTTTTCCGGGCATCCTGAGCCGAAGTGGAGATAGAAAATTGTGGCATCATTAAAGCCTGAAAGGCTGTCTTAGCCGACAGAAACGGGCCTTTTCTTGCTCCCGGTTTTTCCTGCGCCTTTTGAGCGCGTTCCAGATAACGGGCACAGCCGTTCCAACCCGGAATTAAGCCGACACCGCTTTCTACCAGCCCGATATAGCTCTCGGCCCCGGCTTGCACAGCATCACAATGCAGAAGAACTTCACAGCCACCGCCAAGTGCCATGCCGTTGGGCGCGCCGACAACAGGGAAGGGTGACTCGCGCAGGGCTTTGTAAACGGCTTGACCGGAATAGACCATGCTTTCCACGGTATCCCACATCCCGGCTTTTACGAATGCCTGAGCCAAGGCAAGGTTAGCCCCGGCGGAAAAATTAGGCGCTTCGTTATGAATGACCATGGCTTTGTATTTGCCGTTGCTGTTGCTCACTTTTTTGATGGCTTCATTCATTTCGTTCAAAATAGAGCCGTCAATCGTGTTCATCAGGGAGTGAAACTCAAGACAAACCACACCGTCGCCAATATCCCACAGGCTGGCTGACTGACCGGAGAGGATCGGTTTGCTGTTCAGTTTGACATCAGAGAGTTTCAGAACGCCATTCTGTTTGGGGACATCCTTGTAAACGCCGAATTGCTTGCCGTGATGGAAGGTGAGGTGCTGCATCTTACCGTTTTCTTTGCGGTAAAAGGGCCGGCCCCGTGCCATTTTCAGGACAGGCGGAATAGGGCGGCCTTCTTTTTCCAGCTTGTTGGTAAACCACTCAATGCCAATTTTGTCGAGTAGTTCAAATGGCCCGTATTTCCAGTTATAGCCTTCGCGCATGGCGGCATCAATTTCCGTGATTTCATCGGAAATTTCAGGCACTAGAGAGGCCGTGTAGAGCAGCGTATCCCGCATGACAGTCCAGGCGTAATCACTGGCTCTTTCGCGTCCTTCAAAAACGGCGCGCGGGCCGTTCTTTTTCGCTGCTTTTACGCTTTTCAGGCGTGGCCTGTCCGCATCGCGATATTTTCCGATATATAAATCAACAGCTTTTTTCGTTTTGCTGCCGTCTTTGTTTTTCTGCATGTTGTAGAAACCGCCTTTACCGGAGCGTCGCCCGGTGCGGCCTTCTTCTATCATCTGGTTGATAATCGGTGGAATAACGGAGCAGTCGCGGTGAAAGGCATCGCTTTTCGGTAGGCTATCCAGAAGGCTTTTAGTCAAATGCGGGATCAATCCGATTCCGACCATATCAACCAAACCAAACACACCTGTTTTGGGCATGCCCATCGGGGCGCCGAGAACGGCGTCGGCTTCTTCAATCTTCAGGCCGTTATCAATAGCTTCGATGATGGCACGGAACAGAAAATATGTGCCGATACGGTTGGCAATAAAACCGGGTGTGTCTTTGCACTCTACAACGTTTTTACCGAGTTCTTTGTCGCAGAAATCACGGAGCGTTTCCATGACTTCGGGGCTTGTCTGCTCGCCGCCAACCAGCTCCAGCAGGCGCATAAAACGCGGCGGGTTGAAAAAATGTGTGATGGCGAAGTTCTTTTTGAACTCTTCAGAGAGCCCTTCGGACAT
The DNA here is from genome assembly GCA_021776075.1 of Alphaproteobacteria bacterium. GTDB lineage: Bacteria > Pseudomonadota > Alphaproteobacteria > Micavibrionales > Micavibrionaceae > JAJFGQ01. Next base: position 33,484 of record JAJFGQ010000017.1, read on the forward strand.
ATTCTTCAGGGGAATAGACGATGTGTTGGAGGAGACAATCGCGCCGGGCTTTTTAAACTGGTCTATTTTTTTAAACAAATTGCGTTTGATGGTCAGGTCTTCCAACACGACTTCGATAATCCAGTCGGCGTCTTTTAGAGCGCTTTCCAGATGGTCTTCCGTATTGCCGGGCGTCACGAGCTTTGCATTGGCCGGGTCCATGAATCCCGCACTCATGGGATCTGTCGCCGGGTTGGCTTTTTTCATGCGTGTGATAGCACTTTTGGCGATCACATCACGATCTGTGGCGTCTTTGGGCACGATGTCCAGCAAATCAACTTTGATACCGGTATTGGACAGGTGTGCGGCAATGCCGGACCCCATAATTCCCGCACCGATAACGACGACCTTTTTGATATCGCGTGTTTGGATATTGTCCGCGTCATTCCGCACTGCTTTTGATGATGGCATGATCTTTTACCTCTTCATATATCGTGAAGTGAAATTAGATTGTTGGTTTCGGTGCTTTTGTGTAATTCGGATTTTCCACCAGAACCGCGCCACCTTGTCCGCCGCCCATGCAGGCCGCAGCAACTCCATAGCGTTCGCCCGTGCGTTGCAGGATTTTAGCAAGATGACCAATCAGACGTGTGCCGGATGCACCGAGTGGGTGACCGAGAGCAATGGCGCCACCGTCAATATTGAGTTTGTTGGTATCAAGAGTCATGTTTTGTATTTCCATTTCCTCCAGAACGCCGCCGATTTGTCCGCCGAAGGCTTCATTGACCTCGAAACGCGCAATGTCAGCCATGGTCAGACCTTCGCGATCCAGTAATTTTTTGATAGAGTCTACCGGACCAAGCCCCATAACTTCCGGAGCGCAGCCAGAACCGGCATAGGCTTTTATGACGGCCAGAACCGGGAGGTTGTTCTTTTTCGCATATGACTCAGAAGCCAGAAGAAGTGCGCCCGCACCATCTGTTAGCGGAGACGACGTCGCCGCGGTGACCGAACCGGATTCTTTGAAAGCAGGGCCCAGTTTGGCTATTTGTTCTTTGTTAGTATCAGGGCGGATATTGTCATCTTCACTGACTCCGCCAACGGGAACGATTTCATCTTTATAATACCCTTTTTCGCGCGCCAGAGCAGCTTTTTGATGAGACTTAATCGCGAAGTCTTCCTGCCACTCACGGGAAATTCCATATTTTTCGGCCAGGTTTTCTGCCGTAAGCCCCATATTCATGAAGCTTTTGGCGTTACCCTTATAGACTTTTTTATTCATAAGGAGATTCCAGCCACCCATCGGAATACGGCTCATGGATTGTACACCGGCGGCAATGATGAGGTCCGCTTCACCGGCCAGAATGTCATTCTTCGCCATGGCGATTGTGCGTAGTGAAGAACCGCAGAATTTATCAACTGTATCGCCCTGAACGGTCAAAGGTAGTTTGCATTCTTCATGAAGAACGGCAAGACGGGCAAGGTTCAGGCCTTGTTCTGCTTCCTGATGAACGCAGCCGAGGATAAGGTTTTCAATATCCTTGGGGTTTGCGCCCGTGCGTTCCAGAAGGGCGTTGACCGTGGCGACAACCATATCGGCGGGATCAACATGGGCCAGCTTTCCCGGTGCCTTGCCGGACGTTGGATCGGCGGCACGGGTAAAAGGTGTGCGGACATAATCAACAATGACGACGTTTTCCATGGTTTTTCTCCTACTTCATGTTCGGTTTGTTATTATCAGGGTTCTGTTTTTTCGACTGTTCGTATTTACGGCGCTCTTCATCCTGAAGGGTTTTCCAGTCGGGTTTGCCTACGGCAGTTTTGGGAAGTTCCTCTTCCACGAATTCAAAATGTTTCGGTGTTTCCATCCGGTTGATATGCGGTTCCAGAAACTTTTTCAGTTCTGCGATGTCCGGCGGATTTGTAACACCTGCTTTGAAGCGAATAAAGGCTTTGGCGGATTCTCCCGAGCGGTCATCCGGTACGCTGACGACAACACATTCGGCAATGTCGGGATGGTTGGCAATCGCGTTTTCAACTTGTGCAGGATAGACGTTAAAGCCGTTGATAATCACAAGGCGTTTCTTGCGGTCGACAATGTGCAGATACATATCATCATCCAGATAGCCTAAATCGCCGGTATGGAGCCAGCCGTTTTTAATCATCTCGCCTGTTGCTTCCGGTTGGTTGTAATAGCCTTTCATGACCTGCGGGCCCTGCACGCAGATTTCACCAAGTTCGCCAATCTTCATGATCTTTTCGGGATTGTCGGGGTCGGCGATTTTAACAGTCGTTTTCGGATAGGGCATTCCGACGGATTCAGGCTTGTTTTTACCGTGGGGCGGATTACAGGAGATTACAGGAGATGACTCCGTCATACCGTAACCCTGTTTGACAACACCTTCTGTCCCAACGGCATCTTCAAAATCTTTATGGACCCCGGAGGGTAGGGCAGCGCCGCCTGAAATGACGGCTTTTAAACTGGAGAGGTCTGCTTTTTTTGCATTTTTATTTTCAGCAATACCCTGTTGCTGCTTGGGAACAGACGGGAAGAAGGTCGGTTTCTTTTTATTGATGGCGTCAATTGTCATCTCCATATCACGGGGATTGGGGAGGATAATGATTTCCGTTCCTGTTTTCATGGCCGTCAGCATGGCAACCGTCATGCCGAAAACATGGAAATAAGGAATAGCGGCCAGTGTGCGTTCTTTGCCGTTTCTGACATAGGAACTGTCTTTCGGCTTGTTAGGGCTTTCGCCATAGAACTCAGCCGTCTGGAATAGATTGGCCACCAGATTAAAATGGGTCAGCATTGCCCCTTTGGGGATGCCTGTTGTGCCGCCCGTATATTGGAGGACGGCAACTTCATCCGGATCAATGGCAACGGAATGAAAATAACCGTTATTGTCGATGATATCCCTGAAATCGACGATGGCCGGTTTGTCGTCCTTTAAAGGGCGGATTTCCTGGGTTTCCTGATTGCTGCAAGGCCATTTACAGGCTTTGCGCATCATAAGATTCCCCATCTGCCAGTTCGTCATGTCCGGTTTGTCGGCTTTGGCTTTATCATAAGTCTCTTTAATCCGGTAGGCTTTGGCTTTCATATAGGGCAGGGCATCGCCCATCTGGCACTTGATAATATGTTTGAGAGCGCCGCTTTTTTGCAGTGTTTCGGCTTTGTCAAAGAAGTCATGCTTGTCAATCGTGACCATGATTTCAGTGCCACTATCTTTAATCTGCGCCGCCAGCTCCTCAGTCGTGTAAAGCGGGCTGTAATTGACGACAGTTGCGCCAACGCGCAAGGCTGCAAAAAACATGACGGGATAAAAGGTCGTGTTGGGCATATACAGGCCAACCTTCGTTCCCTTGCCAACGCCCATATCCTGTAGCCCCGCAGCGGCGCGGCTGATCAGGTTCCCAATTTCCGTGTAGGTGAACTTTTTACCGAGAAAGTCGACGCAGGGCCTGCTGCCGAACTTCACAATGGATTCGTCGATAACACGGACGAGGTCCACATGCGGGATGCCGATATCCCACTGTATACCTTCCGGGTAGTGCGCGGGTAACGACTCACCATTCGCAAGAGCCGGTTTTTTTTCTTTTTGTTTTTCGTCTTTCTGCATGACCGTGTTCAGGACGCAAGGACGCGCCTTTCTCCCCCATTTATTATTAACGAGCCAAATGTTATGGCAACGATTACTTTGCGGTTATTATGTTAGATACCAACAGGAAAGTAATAAGTAAAGTGACTTTGTGTGCTGCGCGCGCACAATGCTTTATGTATATATTTTGTTTTCTTAAGTTTTTCTTGAGATATGACAAGGACGTAAATATAGAAAATAAAAAAATACGTTAAAATGTTCTTGGAATATATTCCTATTTATGCTATGGTTTAAAAATCAACGGGAGCTGTGCGCCAAAATTCAAAAGGGCGAACGGCTTTTTTTTATGCATAAATTTTTTCCCAAACAAAACAAAAAAGGACAATAAGTTATGGCACTTTTCAGTGGTTTTTCTGATTTCCTGAAGAAATCGGTTGGCAATAATATGGAGAATAAACCGGAGGACGTCCGCACGGCCAAACGAAATCTGAGCGGGCTTAGGTTGATGGATGAGGATGACGCGGCGGAGAACGATAGGCGTATGGAGACGGAAGGAAAGGCAAAACAGTTTCGTGTCTTTGGTTCCAGATTGCAAAAAGTAAAAGGGTTTATTGAAATTGATAATGGAAAACTTAAAAGCTCTAATTTCGAATGGGAAGACATTAACCAGTGAGCGTTGGCAAGATTTAAATAAAAGTTTTTCATGGAAACACTTGATGATATTTTGGCCCGTTTATTGTTATTGGCTGGCCATTATAATGGCAGGCGGTTTTTCCCCCTCTCTGATGGATATGGAAATTATGATGTTACCAAGGGAATAAAAGCTTATTCTGATATCTTTGTTTATCTGATTGCTCTTTATTTTCTTTATTTTTATGTCATCAGAAGTTGGAAAAGAGCAGCTCAATTCGGAGGGCATTTTATTGCAATCTGGCTACTAATGCCCATTTTTAAAAATCTGGCCATTTTCTATTTGACGTTCAGTCGCGCATGTTCATTTGATCTGGACTGTGCGTGGAGTGACTTCTTTTTTATGGTTTCGAAAGAAGGATTCTTCTAACAAAACTGTCTCTAATTTTGATCCCAAGGACGATCCCAAACTTGATAAACTGATACTGGATACAGCAGTAAGCGACCGGCTTTTGGATAACCGGTTGCGTGTGGATGTCCGCGATCTGCGCCGGAAATTCCCCGGTTTTGATTCCGCACCGGTGGAGGCACAGCAGGCGCTTTTGGATATGGCGTTCAATCTTGGGTAATACACAGTTTCAGGAAGCAAACTGGCCCACCCTTTTTGCGGCTGTGAAAGCAGGAGACTGGGTAACGGCGGCGCGGGAGTCGCAGCGTAAAGATGTTGGTGCTGATAGAAATCAGAGAATCCGTAAATTGTTTGAAGACGCGCATAAGCGGCAGCAACAGCAACCCTGATAGAGCTATTAACGGGTATAGGTGCTAAGATTATGGAATAAATTGTTTCTGTTATACTCACATACGTTGTTGGTTTCGTTTTGAAGCCGCTCCCAATGGATATGGGCTGGTAAATACCAGTCTTTTTGGAATAGATCGCAATGTTGGTAGGTTACCCATACAGTATTATCAGGTCTTGTATGTGGTGGGTCAATAATGTACCGGACATATTTCCAGCGTGGATTAATCAGGGTAGAATTTGGATCTGTGTCTTCTTCCCGCACGATTGTATAGACATAGCCATTTTCGATATGGAACACCTTATAATACTGTATCATGACAAGCTCTTTGGTGTCATTATTTACGCGGTGTTCAATAATGCCGTCAGGTCGTACGTCTATGCCAATAATACCGGAGGCCCTGCCGCGAGGTCTCCAGTACCCCAGAAACTCTTCGGGCATAGGCAAATAGCCGTTATCCTGCGGCGGCGTCGTGACGCAGGCGGTGAGGGATAACAGCAATATGACAGTGAGTAGTAATCTCATGCGCTGAGCCTATCCATAGACTGCGGCGATATCAAGGAGAACACCAAGATCTTTATTGCTTTTAGGCCGGGTAAAGCATGGAGAGATATTTTTCACCGCGGTCGCAAAGCAGGGTTAGGACGGTTTTGATCTCCGGGTTATCCTGCTTTATCTTTTTGGCTGCCCAGAAATTACCGCCGGAGCTGGGGCCGACGAACAGGCCGCGCTCGGATGTCAGGCGTTTGGATTCTTCAATGGCCATGTTGCTGTCTACGCTGATCACGCCGTCTACTTCATCCTTGTGCCGTCCGTATATGGTGGGCACAAAACCATCCGAAATGCCTTCAATCTTGTGATCGGCAACCATGCAGCATTCGATGGTGCGTGATTCCGTCGGCTCCATGGCGAATGCTTTGACGTCCGGGTTATGCCACTGACGCAGGGCTTGTGTAATGCCGATCAGAGTACCGCCGGTGCCAACGCCTTGCACGATGGCGTCTATCTTCAGACCCTCCGGTAACTGGGCGATAATTTCACGGCCCAGCCATTCCCGGTTTTCTTCTACATTCCATTCATTATCAAACTGGGCGGGGCAGTAGAACCCGTCTTCCTGTCCCATTTTAATGGCCGCAGCACGCGCTTCATTGACCTGAAAATGACCGACGAAACGGATTTCTGCGCCAAAACCCCGTGAGATTTGCGTGCGTTCACTGGTGTAACCTTCCGGGATCATCACGATCATCTTATAGCCCTTGACGGCGGCAATCATGCTCATGGCATTGCCGGTATTGCCGCTGGTGGACTCAACGATTGTGTCGCCGGGTTTCAGGAGTCCTTCTTCCTCGGCCTTTTCGATCATGTAGTTCGCCATACGGGCCTTGATCGAACCGGACGGGTTCAGAAATTCGGCCTTGGCATAAATGCCGTCACCCATATCAAGAAGCGGCGTATTACCGATACTGTCCAGAATAGTTTTCGGCGTACCGTCTGTCGTATGTTTTATCACAGGCTCACCCATAGATTTTTACTCCAGAGTAAAACGGCGTTTCTTCTCTTTCTTGATGTCGGACTGGTCATTGGCAGGAACAGGTGTTCCTCTGCCCAGATCAATCGGGAAGTCATCAACTTTTACGGCTTCTATCCGGCTGGCATCGGCTTTATGGATCAGAGCCTCTTCGTCTTCCGTGATAATGCCTTTGATTATCGCTTCTTTCATGATGTCTTTCATGTCCCTGGAAATAATTTTTTCCTTTTCGGAGACGTTTTGTTTGCGGGCAAGACGCCGCGCCGCGTTGATTTTGTCTTCAACAGGTTCGGCGGCCAAAGCATCGTTAAAGGCTCCGGTTATCTCAGCGACATGATCGTTAGCAGCCGTGGGCATGAAGATTCCTTCGGCAAGCCTGTCCCGCGCATCATTTTTATTCAGGAGGATTTCGGCCACTTTTTTCTCCAGCCTGTCAGAAGGCGGATGGAGGCGTTTGCCTGACATAAAGGGCACGGCAGACAGAGGTGAGGTTAGAAGGCTCATGCCTATATTTGCCGCTTTCATTATGGCCCCTGCCACGGGCATCATTAAAGGAAGAGGGATTTTCAGCAAGGGCATAACTCCCTTAAATGCTTTACCAAGTTTCAATGTTAGCGTGTTTTTAGCGACTTTCAAAAATTGCGTTTCCTTAATCGCTTTAGGAATATTTGTGAAAGTTTTTTGTACAGCTTTCCCTACGCTCTTAACGCTGAATTCCGGACGGGGATAGTTTCTGATCAATTCACTCATCGCTGTTTCGGCTTGCGACAAGGCGTGTTGACAGGCCCAATGCATCAGAGGCTCATCTTCTTTTTTGCAACCTTGCACCTCGAAGTGCCGCAAAGTAGCGGAGGCCAGATAAAGGTGGCTCATGACATCGCCTAGTCGTGCCGTAACCCTTTCAGCTGTTTTCATTTTAGCGCCCAGAAGCAGATACGTTGTGTCAGCCATGGTCGCAAGACCGGAACTAAGACGATCAATTTGTTGGTAATAGCGTTTACCCGGTCCTTTAACCGGCGTTTTACCAAAATGGCCATCGGTTACACCCATCCAGAGGGTGCGCACGCCATTATTCATGCTCTGCCGGACATGTTCTGCCATCAAGGTCGTGAATTTCTCTTTGTCTTTGGCTATAGCCTCCTTGGTTTCACCCAGTAAGAAGTTATGAGAGCGCATGGATGCCTGATTGAAAATAATCATATTTCGGGTCAGAATGTTAGCACCTTCGACGGTAATACCGATGGGGACGCCTTGATACATACCGGCAAGGTAGTTTCTTGGCCCCAGACTGAGGCCCTTTCCGCCGTGAATATCCATGGCGTCGTTGACGACATCGCGCATAGCCTCGGTCAGGTGATATTTAACGACAGCCGATAAAACACTGGGTTTTTTACCCTGATCGACCATTTGTGCTGTAGCTGTACGGGCCGCATCCATCATATAGGTCGTTCCTGCCATACGGGCCAGCGGAGAATGAATACCTTCAAAAGCACTTAAAGGCACTTTGAATTGTCGGCGTACACGGCTGTACATGCCCGTGACCCAGCTTGCGAATTTCGCACCGCCCGTGGCCTGTGCGGGAAGAGAAATAGAGCGCCCGACGGCCAGACATTCCATCAACATACCCCAGCCTTTACCGGCTTTTTCTTCACCACCGATAATATTTTCAATAGGGATCACGACATCTTTGCCTTTCACAAGGCCGTTATGAAAGGGATGGCCCAGAGGGTTATGCCGCCGTCCGGTTTCTATGCCGGGCGTGTCATGGGAAACAAGCGCAACGGTAATGCCTTCCTTGCCCTTTTTCAGCAGGTCGTCAGGGTCCTTCAACTGGAAAGCGACACCCAGAAGGGTCGCAACAGAGGACAGTGTGATATAGCGCTTATCTATATTCATACGAATTTTTATTTTTCCGTCTTCATCCTTGAAGACCGTGCCGCTTGATGTCATGCCGCCGGCATCAGAGCCTGCATTTGGTTCGGTCAGAGCAAAGCAGGGGATTTCACGGCCATTGGCAAGGCGCGGTAAATAATGGTGCTTTTGCTCGTCTGTGCCGTAACGCTCCACAAGTTCAGCCGGGCCGAGGGAGTTGGGAACCATGGCCGTAACAGCCGCCGTGACGCTACGGCTAGAAAGCTTTTGGACAACAGCCGAGTGAGCGAGGGCAGAAAACCCGAGGCCCTCATGTTCTTTCGGAATAATCATGCCGAAAAATTTCTGGTCTTTCATAAATTGCCAAACGTCTTCGGGAAGGTCTGCTTCTTTGCTGTTTCTGACTTCCCAATCGTTAACCATGGCGCATAGTTCTTCAACCGGACCGTCAAGGAACGCCTGTTCTTCGGCGCTCAGTTGCGGAGCAGGGAGTATCTTCTTGTTCAGGAGGTTGTTCCAATCCGGCTTACCGTTCAGGAGGTCCGCTTCAAACCCGGCGTCGCCTGCTTCTAGTGCTGCGGATTCTGTTTCCGAGATTCTTGTCCTGCTGACCTGACTATAGATAACATCTCTCAGAAGTCTGACTGGTGTGTATCTGACGACAGCGTCGTAAAAAATACGAGTGAGCTTTTCGTGCGTGGACATTTTTTATCTCCCCTTATGTTTCCCCGATTCGGCACAAATATTTTTAAATGTGGACACCGAGTATTTAAAACGGGGAGGGGTTTGTCAATGCACCATGTAAAAAAACGATGATGCATTGCCGCGACAGAACGGCGCGTTCGGGTTTTTTTATTCGCCGAAAGCCGTTTTTAGCAGAGGGTCAATTTCCCCGTTTTCTTCCATCTTGTCGAGAATGTCGGTGTCGCCGTAAAACTCGCCATTGATGAAAACTTTGGGGAGAGTTGGCCAGTCCGTCATTTGGCTCAGCACTTCACGTTTTTCCGTGTTATGCAGAACATCAATGACTTCAAAGGGGCGTTCGTATTTGCTAAAAAACTGGATCGTTTCCATGGTGAATCCGCATTGCGGTTGCTCTTTCGTTCCTTTGGCGTAGATCAAAATTTTATTGGCTTCTACTTCAGTTTTGATTTCATCTTCGATTGTAGACATTGCAAGATTCCTTAAGCTGGTGTTTCTGTTTTAATTTCCAGTGCATGGATACGGCCATCGGCCATGGCTTCATTCAGGGATTTTTGTACCAGCCTGTGTCGGTTCAGTAAACCCATACCGTCAAAAACATTGGATACGACATGAACGGCGAGGTGATCTCCCGTTCCTGTTGTGTCCCTGATGCTGACTTCCGCATCCGGGATTTCTTTTTTGACCAGTTCTATCAGAGCAGCGCTATCCATCATTGTCTTTAAAACCCTCTTGTTACTTTTTTGTATCGGAAAAACTGGCGGGATTAAATTTGCTGCCAATAATAGCGGCGGCTCCACTCAGACCAGAACTTTCTCCGCCCATAACAAAAGTAGCGGGCAGTTTCAAACCGGTCAGAAGCTGAGGCTTTTCCTTGATGGCATCTATAATCAGTTCCAGAGCGCGGAGATTGGCAACTTTGTCCTGACCCAGTACATCGGCCTGTGCTTTCTGTCCGTCAGCGACTTGCGTCAGGTAGGATTTCTCAGCCTCTCCTTCGTTGTTCCGTCGGATTTTGAACTGTTCGGAAACCTGCACACCGATTTCAGCTTTTACGAGTTCTTTTTGCTGGTCGGCGGTTGCCCGTGACTTTTCGGATAGTATGCGTTCGTCCTGCGCCAGTTTTTCCTGTCTATAGGCTTTAGAAAGCTGTTGGGCCAGTTGTTCCCGGCGGCGTGATACGAGAAGCTCCGGCGGGATGGATGGTTCACCGATTTTGACTTCCAGAATAGTGATGCCTGCTTTTTCGCCTTCGCTTTTAATCGCTTTTTCAAAAGCCGTTTCCATGTAGGAACGGAAATCTTGAAAATCGAGGGCGCGGGCAGCTCTGACGGCAAGAACAGGCTTACCCTGTTCATCCTTTAATATTTTGCCGTTTTCATCGAGCAGGGGAGCCAGATAGGTGCCGCCACCGATATTGCGAACAATGGAACGGATGGCCGGCGTTACAATACGGTCTTCGACTTCCCGGACGCTGCCAACGGCGGCAACAACAGCAGCCGCATCTTCCGGGTTTACCTGAACCAGAATACGAAGCTCAACGGGCACATCCCAGCCCTCTACTTTCACAAAAATAGCATGATCGGCATGTTGGGATGGTGAAAATTCAACGGGTTCGCAAGTCCGTTGTTGGGAAAAGCTGCCATCATCACCGAGCGTCAGGTCAATCCGGCATTTGTCAAAGCCGCCTTTATAAGTCCAGCGTTGGGCGCGAGTTGGAATTTGTGTGACTTCATAAACATCAGGGTTGAAGAAATAAGCACCCGGTTCAAAGATGTCTTTCCAGACACCCTTGCAGCCGGAGTAAACCAGGACAGCTTTTAAGTGACCTTGTTCGACCTGAACGCCGCCTTTCTGACAGGCCGGGTTCCAGCCTTCATCCAGATTGGACTTCACGACACCGACATAACCGGTCGGAATTTCCGTGATAATAGTAGGGCGTCCACCCACGGACATGGGGCGTTTACCCCATCTGTCATAGAGATAGCTTTTGCCGCTTTCATCCGTAATACGGACATTAAATAGGAAGAGGTTTAGACGGTGGATGCCGGGTTTCAGGACGGAGGATTGAAGACCTTTATAGCCGTTAATCCTCTGTGAATCGAGAAAGGCATCGGCGTCGAATAAAGAGTCTTCGTCGCCGCCCTTTGGAGCGCCAAAGGCCAGCGATGTGCCGGGGAGAGGTGGGGCAATAACGGCATCTTCGGGCAGAGTGCGCCCATCAAGAGCCAGAACTTCTCCGAAATGGCCGGGTGGGATTTCCACGGCGGGCAGAATAGTAACCTCGCCCCAGATACGGATAAACCAGTCCAGATGCCAGCCCGGTCCATAAATCTTGGACATCGGGCCGTTTTCTCCCGCTGTCGCTATAATTTGTCCACCGTCCAGATTGGATCCGCCGAATTTTTTTGCTATATGACCCGTTTCATATTTATCGACATAAAAGAGGCTGGTCGAAAGAATAGACCAGACTAGAAAGAGCCAGCCCACGAGATAGAATGAGGTGGATATTACAGGGTTTTTGGCCATGTGTATAAATCTGGAAGTGTCATTATTGCTTTTTCTCATCTTGGCAAAAGCAAATAATATCAAGGCATTAAAGATGATTGTTAGGACGACTTCCATGGCAAAAACTCCGTATGGCTTCTATTGTTTTCATTATAATGTCTGCGCTATTCTATAGTAGGAGACTTGCTTTGGCTAACGGCTTTTTTGCAGAGGTTTTTCTGTGTTTGATAAAAAAATTATAAAAAATCGGCTTGACAGAATATCTTTTCCTTTCTAGGTTACGAAAATACCATACGGAAATCTGGGGAGGTTTACAGTGGCAGGTCCGCTAAAGAAGTTGCGTGATATTTTTAGTCTTCAGTCAGCGATTGATGAGGGCTTTAACTATAAGCATAAAGCGCCAGTAATATCGCCGGAGAGAAAAAAAGAGCTGATGGAGTCTGCTGCTTTGACAACGCCACGGAGTAATTTTCGTGCGGTTGTCGGGGTTTTGGAGCCCTATATAAAGAAATCCAGTGTAAAGGAAAAGCTTCTGGTGACGACTTTTCTGGCGGGTACTTTATATCTCAATCATTTTTCAGTTGATATGATGGGTGCTTTTGGTGACTGGATCGGTGGGCTTGTGAACCATGTGGCACATTTGTGGAACGTTGTCGTTGAAAACAGACCAGATATGATTGCGGACATGATCGGGAATTATCCTGCGTTACAGGATTCTTTGACGGCTGATCCTATGTTGAATAAGTTACTTTTGGCCTATCCCGATGAAACAGCCGTGTTTCGAGATCCTCAATATCAAGCGTTATTGCAAGAGTTAGAGACGTTAGATATGGATAGCCCAAGGTTTAAGGCAATTAAAGAGTTTCAAAGTGTTTTGCAGCAGAGGTTGCCTGTAGAGGAATGGTTTAAGGCTTTTCCCGGGTTACAAGAAGGCGCGGGCTTTAAAGAAAAGTTTTCTACAGGTACGGAAAATATTTTAAACCAGCTTACCGGACTTAAGGATACTTTGGGTCTCCAACTTCAGAAGTTGCCTGAAATCATAAAAACCTTGCAGACGATGTTGATGACGTCCGGCGGTGACTTTTTGTATAATGTGGGAAACACTCTGAGCACAGCATTTAATAGTGTGGCTGAAAAAGGGACTTTGTTTAACGCTGACTTAAAGGCAGCATTAAGCAAAATGTGGAACAGCAATGATATGGCCACAATTGCTTTGAAATTCACAGGGGCAGCCATTGCGGCGTACAAGATGGCACAGTACGTTGTTTTACGGTGGCGTAGTTGGACAACGGGATATTATGACGGCAAATACAAAACCAGCAAAACTTTTGCCCGTATAAAAAATATGTTCAATAACATTGATAACCCGGGACAGCGTATTCAGGAAGATCCCGAAAAATTTACAGCAGCGAGTGTTTCATTGCTCACAGGGGTTACAACCGCAATATTTACGCTCCAGAAGTTTTCCGGAAAGCTCTGGAATATGGGGCCTGTGCAGGGTGTTGATGGCGGGTTTTTCATGATTGGAGCCGCGTATGCCGCAGTGCTTTTGGCTGTGACTGGCGGTGTTGGTTATAAGTTGGCCGAGATTTATCGTAATAAACAACGTGTTGAGGCCAATTTAAGGCGTGCGACAGATAATGTGCATAATAATGCCGAACAAATAGCCTTAACGGATAGTGCTGAAATAGAAAAAGATATTGTCCAGAAGCGTGTGACGCCTGTGATGGAAAATGCGTGGAGAGAAGTAGGAACCCAAGTCAAAATGACGATTGTTGATTCCACAGTGGGTAATGTGTCCATTCCCCTTCCTTATCTTGTCGCTTCGTTTGCTGCCGTGGCCAGCGGAACAGCATCGTTCGGTATGGTTCAATCTTTGAATTATGCTTTTAACCGTGTGAATAGCTCCCTTAGCTTTATCGTGAACCGCTTTGACCAGATTTCAAACTGGATAGCGACTGGATCCCGTATGTATACGTTTGATAAAGCGATGGATGCTTCCTTGTATATTGAGGAAGAAAAACGGCAAGCCGGTTTGAATGCTGTGATTCCACAACAAGCACCGAAAATGTCGTAGGGAGAGGATTGGAGAATGACAGACGTAAAATCAGATTTTGACCAGTCTCAAAAACAACAGGAAGAAGTTCCTTTCATCGTTGTGACTAAGCATAAGGACGGTACAGAGGAGATTCATATCCATGATTTAGTTGTAAGAGTTCCCGGAGATAATGGCCGCGTGCTTGTACAGGACGTGAATTTAGCTCTAAAGCCGGGTGATAAAGTTGCTTTAATGGGAGAGTCAGGATCGGGTAAAACGACTGTGGCTAAAGCGATCCTTAATAACTGGGACCATGGCTCCGGGTTAATTGTGATGCCCTCCGGCCTGACAATCGTAAGTATGTCGCAGCAGGCCTATTTTCCTGACACGACACTACGCGCGATTATGAATTTGAAACCTGAAGAAAAATGCGTATTTGAGGATAAACAACTAACGGAAGTTTTACAAAAAGTCGGTTTGGAGCAGCTTGTTCAACATATTCCGGGGCAGCAGGTTAAGATTTTGATGGATGATCTTTTGGAGCAGACTCAGAAAATTATGGAATCCTATGCCGAACAGGAAATATCGGATGATGATTTCCTCTCGGTCAAAAATGATATTTTATCCCGTGTTGCGCCTTTGGTGAAAGAGCAATTTGAGGTTGTTCAATTTATACCGCAGGAACAAAAAGATTATTTCAAGGAAAAGCTTTCTGCGCAGTTGACCGGGGCGCTTAAAAAGCCTTTAGCACAGCCCAAAGTAAAAGAATTAACGAATGCTATTCTTGATGATATCGATATAAAATTGGCGCAGCCTTTATATACTCAGTTAGCAGCAACCCTTCCGGAGATGGCGCACAGAAAACGAGGAAAAATTATTCCCTACACGCCGGCAAAGGCTAAATTTCTTGCTAATAGTTTTGAAGAAAAACTGCGAAAATATTTGACGTCTTATATGAAGAATGAAGATACGGATGATATTTATAGGGATATCAGAATTAATGACAAACAAGCCGATTACATTTGTAAGGCTGTCAGTGATAAATTGAGGGAAGAGATGAAACCTTACATCAGTGGGGGAACTCTTACGCAGACTTTTAATGCTGTTACATGGGCCGTTACTCTTCCCGCTGCGTTGTTATGGATAGCTTCAAGTGCGATGAGAGACCTTATCTTTACCCGGAAGATAACGCCTTCTGAAGTGACGCGGACGACCAGTCTTCCCCCCGTGCTTCTTCGGAGAGCCTCGAATATGGCGAAAGACCTTGTCCAGAATACAATGCATTTCATGGAGCGTCAGCTCGTAAAGGGCACGGCATTCACAACACAGCTTTCGGGCGGACAAAAGCAGAGACTGATGATTGCTATCGGGCTGCTACATGATGCTGATTTATACGTGCTTGATGAGCCTACGGCAGGACTGGATCCAGCAAGTAAGGAAAATATTTATCGTGAAACGATGGAGGCTGTTCCAAAAGGTGGGATTGTTCTGTGTATTACTCATGATGAAAGCATCATAAAATATCATACACACCTTGCTGTTCTGGAAGATCAAACGATCAAAATGAAAAAAATTAATCCAGATGCTTATCCTTCTGTAAAGCAACCTTGCGTAGATCACATATGTCCGAATTGCACGCCCTGATTGTTTGGCGTGATCTTCTATATTGACCATTGTAGCGAGAGCTAGTAACAAGGATGGTTATAAACAGGGAGATATAAATAATGAAAAATGAAATACGGCCAGAGAAGCCGGAAAATTACAATGGAAATCAAAAACGAGGAAAAAAGGCAGGTCTTTTCTCTGCTTTTGTTCTGGCTGGTGCGTTGGGTGTAAGCGGATGTCTTCCGGGGGCGCCGGTGCAGGAAATGCCTTATAACGATCTGGTGGATAAGGCAAAATCAGGCCAGATTTCGACAATCACTGTGCAGGGGAATGATATAACAGGCCGCACGGAAACGGGTGAGGACTTCCATTCTTATGTTGTGGGGAATGATAATGTCTTTGAGCGTCTGAAAGGCTCGAATGTTCCTATAACGGCGAAACCTGTCGAGGGGCCGAGCGCTTTGGGGCAGATAGGCGGCAGCCTTGTTTACATGGTTGTGTTTATCGGGCTGTTTGTTTTTATCATGCGCAAGATGCAGAGTGGCGCCGGTGGTGCCGGGGCCTTTGGCAAATCCAAAGCGAAGCTGCTCACGGAAGATAAGGATAAGAATACTTTTTCCGATGTTGCCGGTATTGATGAAGTCAAAGCAGATTTGCAGGAAATTGTTGAATTTCTGAAGGAGCCGCAAAAGTTTCAAAAACTGGGCGGAAAAATTCCTAAAGGTGTTTTATTGGTAGGCTCACCCGGTACGGGTAAAACTCTGACGGCGCGTGCTGTTGCGGGGGAAGCCAATGTGCCTTTCTTTACGATTTCCGGTTCTGATTTCGTGGAAATGTTTGTGGGTGTCGGGGCATCCCGTGTAAGGGATTTGTTTGAGCAGGCCAAAAAGAATGCGCCTTGTATTATCTTTATTGATGAAATTGACGCCGTGGGCCGTCGTCGTGGTGCCGGTCTCGGTGGGGGGCATGATGAGCGGGAACAGACACTGAACCAGCTTCTTGTTGAGATGGACGGTTTTGAGGAATCGTCTGGTGTTATTCTGATTGCGGCCACAAACCGGCCTGATGTTTTGGATCCGGCTTTGCTGCGTCCCGGTCGTTTTGATCGGCAAATAGTGGTGCCGTTGCCCGATGTTATCGGACGGGAGGCTATTTTAAAGGTTCATACACGGACGGTTCCTCTGGCGGACGACGTAGACTTTAAAGTTATTGCCCGCGGTACACCCGGATATTCAGGTGCGGATATGGCCAATCTGGTTAATGAAGCAGCTCTTCTGGCTTCGCGGCGTAATAAAAAACGGGTTGATAAGGACGATTTTGAAGGGGCCAGGGACAAGATTTTGTTGGGTGCCGAGCGGCCTTCCATGGTGATGACGAAAGAGGAAAAAAAGGTAACGGCCTATCATGAGGCCGGGCATGCTCTGGTTGGTTTGAAAATGCCGGGCAACGACCCGCTCCATAAAGTTACGATTATTCCACGGGGCCGGGCTTTGGGGGTCACAATGAACCTGCCGGAACGCGATCGTTACAGTATGGCCTTTTCTGAGCTGAAAGCGCGTCTTGCCATGATGTATGGTGGACGGATAGCGGAAGAAATACTTTTGGGACCGGAACATGTGACGACAGGGGCGTCTAACGATATTGAACAGGCTACGAATATGGCCCGGAAAATGGTAACCGAATGGGGCATGTCTGATAAACTGGGCTTACTACGTTATGGCGCGGATCAGGAACAGGTCTTTCTCGGCATGTCGATGGGGCAATCTCAAAACCTGTCAGAGGAAATGGCCAAACTTGTGGATACGGAGATCAGACGGTTTTCAGATGAAGCTCTTGCGCAGGCCCGAAAAATTCTGACAGAAAACAAGGAGCAGTTGGAAACGATAGCAAACGCTTTGCTGGAGTATGAAACGCTCTCCGGTCAGGAAGTCCGGGACCTTCTGGAAGGTAAGCCGGTTTCACGGCCTGTTGCTCCCCCTGTTGAGGAGAAGAAACCGGAAGAAGCTGTTGTTCTTCCTCCACCGGAGGAAAGGTCGGCACCGCCGCCTTCGCCCCGTCCGCCGCAATTGGGACCGTAACCCTAATTATTTGTGAGCATCTGTAGAATCGCATAGACTTCCCTCTCATGGAGAGAAGGGGACCGGGTACATGACTCAAATTAACAGCACTGTCAAAGCAGAAGATAAGGCCTTCAAAGCCAACCGGCTTCATATGGAAGGGCTTGTCGCTGACCTGAAGGATAAACTCACGACCATTGAGATGGGCGGCGGAGAGAAGGCACGGGCGCGTCATACAGGGCGCGGTAAGCTTTTGCCGCGTGAGCGGATTAACCGTTTGCTTGATCCCGGTTCACCGTTTTTAGAACTTTCAGCATTGGCTGCGCATGATGTGTACAGCGATAACGTGCCTGCTGCCGGTATTATTACGGGTGTTGGCCGCGTATCGGGGCAGGAATGCGTAATCGTCTGCAATGATGCGACGGTGAAGGGCGGTACCTATTATCCGTTAACCGTGAAAAAGCATTTACGGGCGCAGGAAATTGCCGAACAGAATAACCTCCCTTGTGTTTATCTGGTGGATAGTGGTGGCGCAAATCTTCCTAATCAGGATGAAGTTTTTCCCGACCGGGATCATTTCGGCCGTATCTTTTATAATCAGGCGAATATGTCCGCAAAAGCTATTCCGCAGATTGCTGTTGTGATGGGGTCTTGTACGGCGGGCGGTGCTTACGTTCCCGCGATGAGCGATGAAAGCATTATTGTGAAAGAACAAGGCACGATTTTTCTTGCCGGACCGCCTTTGGTGAAGGCGGCAACGGGTGAAGAAGTGAGCGCCGAGGATCTTGGCGGTGGGGATGTTCATACGCGGGTTTCCGGTGTGGCGGATCATTTGGCCGATAATGACGACCATGCGCTGGAACTGGCGCGGAAATCTGTTTCCCATTTAAACCGCCGTAAGATGGGAGCCTTGAATTTTCAGGAACCGAAAGAGCCTTTGTACGATCCTGCAGAAATTTACGGGATTATTCCACCTGACCTGAAGACTCAGTATGATGTGCGCGAGGTGATTGCGCGCCTTGTTGACGGCAGTGAATTCGACGAATTCAAGGCGCGTTACGGCACGACTCTTGTGACAGGTTTTGCCCATATTATGGGGATGCCGGTCGGGATTGTGGCCAATAACGGTGTGTTGTTTTCCGAGAGCGCGCTTAAGGGGACGCATTTTATCGAGCTGTGTAATCAGCGCGGTATTCCGCTTGTATTTTTGCAGAATATTACGGGTTTCATGGTGGGCAAAAAATATGAAAGCGGCGGCATTGCTAAAGACGGGGCGAAGATGGTAACGGCTGTTTCCTGTGCCAAGGTCCCGAAATTTACGGTGATTATCGGTGGCTCGTTCGGGGCCGGGAATTACGGCATGTGCGGACGGGCCTTTAATCCGCGCTTTCTGTGGATGTGGCCGAATGCCCGGATTTCCGTGATGGGCGGGGAGCAGGCCGCCGGCGTTCTGGCAACTGTGACACGCGCGAAAATGGAACGTGACGGTCAAAAATGGTCGGCAAAAGAAGAGGCCGCTTTTAAAGCGCCTATTCAGGAAACTTACGAGAAAGAGGGGCATCCGTATTATGCTTCGGCGCGCCTGTGGGATGATGGCGTGATAGACCCGGTGGATACGCGGAAAATACTGGGGCTGGCCATGTCGGCTTCGCTCAATGCCCCGATTGAGGACACGACTTACGGCGTGTTCAGGATGTGATGTTTTTAGAAATATGAAAGGGGAAGAGATATGAAAGAAGAAGAGTTTTCTGATTTGTGTGGTGCGTTTCTTAAAGCATCTGAGAATCGCATGGATGAGGTGTCGGCCTATGATGAGAAAATAGGGGATGATTTTTATGTTGAGGCAGAAAGAAACAAAGAGTATGTCAGTTCCACTTTTGCCGCAGATATATCAGCAATTGCCGGCGTTACCTGGATATTTGCTAAATACGCGGTGCTTGCAGCAGGCAGATACTTGCCAGATATGATGGGGGGTGAGTATTGTAAAGAAAAATGTAACGCAAAAAGCCCTGATCCATTAGCATATGTCTTTGCTAATCATGCTGCCAGAAGACAATTGTCTTATGGTCTGCATCCCATGAAGGTTGGAGAGAGCATGCCAGATAAGATGAAAACAAAAGAGGCTCTTGGCTGGGCTGAGAAAAATAAGTTGTCTGGTATAAAAACCGTTATTAAATATTATACGGATAGGCAGC